>NZ_JBHXRX010000099.1:0-19859 GCF_042714995.1 Streptomyces sp. NPDC058665 | reverse complement strand
GTCCCGGACCCGGCCGGGTCCGGGACCGCGCCCGGGGCTTACGCGAGGCCGGGTCCCCGCACCGGAATGCTGGTGAACGTCGGTGCCGGGGCGGGCTCGGTGAAGAAGTCGTTGCCCTTGTCGTCCACGACGATGAACGCGGGGAAGTCCTCCACCTCGATCTTCCACACCGCCTCCATGCCCAGCTCCTCGTACTCCAGGACCTCGACCTTCCGGATGCAGTCCTGCGCGAGCCGCGCCGCCGGGCCGCCGATCGAACCGAGGTAGAAACCGCCGTGCGCGCCGCAGGCGTCGGTCACCTGCTTCGAACGGTTGCCCTTGGCGAGCATGACCTTCGAGCCGCCCGCCGCCTGGAACTGCTCCACGTAACTGTCCATCCGCCCCGCCGTCGTCGGGCCGAACGACCCGGAGGCGTACCCCTCGGGCGTCTTGGCGGGCCCCGCGTAGTACACCGGGTGGTCCTTCAGGTACTGCGGCATCTCCTCGCCCGCGTCCAGCCGTTCCTTGATCTTGGCGTGCGCGATGTCGCGCGCCACGACCAGCGTTCCGGTCAGCGAGAGCCGGGTCTTGACGGGGTGCCTGGTCAGCTCGGCCAGGATGTCGTCCATCGGCCGGCCGAGGTCGATCCGTACGACGTCGCTCTCGCCGCTCCGGTCCAGATGCTCGTCGGTGGTGTCGGGCAGGAAGCGCGCCGGGTCGGTCTCCAGCTGCTCAAGGAAGACACCCTCGGCGGTGATCTTCGCGACGGCCTGGCGGTCCGCCGAGCAGGACACGGCGATCGCCACCGGCAGCGAGGCGCCGTGCCGGGGGAGCCGTACGACCCGCACGTCGTGGCAGAAGTACTTGCCGCCGAACTGCGCGCCGATGCCGATCTTCTGTGTCAGCTCGAAGACCTTCTCCTCCAGCTCCTTGTCACGGAAACCGTGGCCGGTGGGGGAGCCCTCGGCGGGCAGCTCGTCCAGATAGTGCGCGGAGGCGTACTTCGCGGTCTTGAGCGCGAACTCGGCGGACGTGCCGCCGACGACGATCGCCAGGTGGTACGGCGGACAGGCCGCCGTACCGAGTGAACGGATCTTCTCCTCCAGGAACTTCATCATGGAGGTCTCGTTCAGGACGGCCTTCGTCTCCTGGTAGAGGAACGACTTGTTGGCCGAACCGCCGCCCTTGGCCATGAAGAGGAACTTGTAGGCGCCGCCGTCGGTCGCGTACAGCTCGATCTGCGCGGGCAGGTTCGAGCCGGTGTTCTTCTCCTCCCACATGGTCAGCGGGGCCATCTGCGAGTAGCGCAGGTTGAGCTTGGTGTACGCGTCGTAGATGCCGTGCGAGAGGGCGGCCTCGTCGCCGCCCTCCGTAAGGACGTTCTGTCCGCGCTTGCCCATCACGATGGCGGTGCCGGTGTCCTGGCACATGGGGAGCACGCCGGCGGCGGCGATGTTCGCGTTCTTCAGGAGGTCGAGCGCCACGAACTTGTCGTTGGACGAGGCGTCCGGGTCGTCGACGATCCTGCGGAGCTGGGCGAGGTGGGCCGGGCGCAGATAGTGCGAGATGTCGTGCATCGCCTCGGCGGCGAGCGTGCGCAGCGCCTCGGGGGCGACCTTGAGGAACGTACGGCCGTCGGCCTCGAAGGCGGAGACACCGTCGGCGGTCACCAGGCGGTACGGCGTGGTGTCCTCTCCAAGAGGGAGCAGATCGGAGTACGCAAACTCTGGCATTTCGGCCATTCCTCACTCGGCAGACGGCGGCTGACCTTCGTCGGGCAGCGCGCCTCTCAGCGTAAGACGTGCAGCGCGGCCGGACGGGGTGAGGTGAGACTCAGTAGGAGGAGGGGCGCATCGCCGTTGGGGCCCCGCCAAGACCCGCCGGACAGCACCCCAGGCCCTGTCCGGTGGGTCTTCGCGGGCCCGGAACGCCCGGCACGGCACCTCGCCGCGTTGCCGAAGTGCCCACAGGAAACCACCCTGCGGGCACTTCGGCGCCTTGCGATGCACCGCACCAGACGCCCCGCGCTATCCGCGAAGACCCACCGGACAGGACCTAGTCGCGATCTATCGCGTTTCGCTACTCTGGTGCGGTGGACCTCGAAAAGCACTCCCAGAAGCCGGTCGCACCGGCGGAGCCCGACTCCGCGATCCGGGCGTCCGACGCCGACCGAGACCGGATCGCCGACATCCTCAGGGAAGCCCTCGCGCTCGGTCGCCTGGATGCCGAGGAGCACTCCGAGCGGATCGACGCCGTCTACCGCGCCAAGACCATGGGCGAACTGGAGCCGCTGGTCAGGGACTTGCCGGCGACCCCCACCACCGCGGGGCCGGCCGCCTCACCCCAGACGTACGGCCCCGACGACGAGACCGAGCCCGCCGACAACATGGTCGCGGTCTTCAGCAGTTCGACCCGCAAGGGACGTTGGCGGGTGGGCCGTCGTACGAACGCCTTCGCCCTTTTCGGCAACATCGAGATCGATCTGGCCGAGGCGATCTTCGGCCAGCGCACGACCGTGATCAACGCGACCGCGATCTTCGGCTCCATCGAGGTGCGGGTCCCGGAGAACATCTCCCTGCGCGGCGGCGGCACCGGCATCTTCGGCAACTTCGAGGTCCGCACGCTGGAGGGCACCCAGCCGGACGCCCCGGTCGTGGTCGTCAACGGCTACTCGGTCTTCGGCAGCATCGAAGCCAGGCCGAAGCGCGGGAAGTTCATCGCGGACCTCAACAGGCGGCTGCGCAAGCACCTGGGCCACTGATCCACGCACACGGGGGCGCGGGTGCCGCCCGGACGTCGGCCGGTACCGATTCCGGTTCCGGTTGGGGTCCCGCGGGGGCGGCTTTCGGCCAGGCCGGGCACGGTGGCTCGGCATTCCGCACACGATTCCGCACATCGCATCTCAGTGCCACTCAGTGCTTAGGCGCGCGTACAGCGGGTAGGGACTGCTGCATCGTCTCTCGCTCGCGAAGCCGTCGTCAGGAGTGGACCGTGCTGTCAATGCCGCATCAGCCCCTGCAGGTCGCCGCCGTACCGCCTCAGCGGAGTCCCGCTCGGGAGGATCAGGCCGGACCCTGGCACACAGAGGCGGTGTGCCGCCGGGACGAAGCCGGGTTGTTCTTCGCCCCCTCCAAGGAGCCGACGGCCGCGAGGCTGGCGCGTGAGGAGGCCGCGAAGCGGGTCTGCGCCCGCTGCCCGGTGATGGTCGACTGCCGGGAGCACGCACTGCTCCAGCCGGAGCCGTACGGGGTGTGGGGCGGCCTGACGGCCGCCGAGCGCCGGGTGGTCCTGGCGCGCCGCAGGCGCCGTGAGGTGGAGCTGCGGAACGCGGCGGCGGCCACGGGCCGGATCGCCGCGGCGGGCTGACCGCCCGTCCCGCCCGATGAGTTGTCCCGATCAGCCGTGACCGGGGCGCCTCCGCCGCACAGGCAGGGGCGCCCCGGTTTCACGCGTACCGGCTTCAGGCGCTTCTCGGCGTACGGGCCTACTTCGCGCGGTCGAAGTCGATCGTGCTGTAGGCGCGCAGCTTCGACAGCCGGTGCGTCGAGTCGATCTGCCGGATCGTGCCGGACTTGGAGCGCGTGACCATGGACTGGGTGGTCGCGGTCTCCGAGCGGTACCGCACCCCGCGCAGCAGCTCGCCGTCCGTGATGCCCGTCGCGACGAAGAACACGTTGTCGCCGCTGACCAGGTCGTTGGTCGACAGCACCCGGTCCAGGTCGTGCCCGGCGTCCAGCGCACGCTGCCGTTCGGCGGCGTCCTTCGGCCAGAGCTTGCCCTGGATCGTGCCGCCCAGGCACTTGATCGCGCACGCCGAGATGATGCCCTCGGGGGTGCCGCCGATGCCCATCAGCAGGTCGACGCCCGTGCCGTCGCGTACGGCCATGATCGAGCCGGCCACGTCGCCGTCCGAGATGAACTTGATCCGCGCTCCCGTCTCGCGGATCTCCTTGACAATCCCGTCGTGGCGTGGGCGGTCGAGGATGACCACCGTGACGTCCTCGGGAGACGAGTTCTTGGCCTTGGCGACGCGGCGGATGTTGACCGAGACGGGCGCGGTGATGTCCACGAAGTCGGCGGCCTCGGGGCCCGTCACCAGCTTGTCCATGTAGAAGACGGCCGACGGATCGAACATCGTGCCCCGGTCGGCCGCCGCGAGCACGGCGATGGCGTTGTTCATGCCCTTGGCGTTGAGCGTGGTGCCGTCGATCGGGTCCACGGCGATGTCGACCTCGGCACCGGTGCCGTCGCCGACCCGCTCGCCGTTGAACAGCATCGGGGCTTCGTCCTTCTCGCCCTCGCCGATGACGACGACGCCGTTCATCGAGACGGTCGAGACGAGGGTGCGCATGGCGTTCACGGCCGCACCGTCCGCGCCGATCTTGTCGCCCCGGCCGACCCAGCGGCCGGCCGCCATCGCGGCGGCCTCGGTGACCCGGACGAGTTCGAGGGCGAGGTTGCGGTCGGGGGCCTCCGGAGAGACCTCCAGCGGAGGCGGGAGTTGGTGCTCGGTCATCGGAACGCACCTTTCTGTACGGCGACGGCCGGAATGAGGGTGCTGCGACTCTATCGGTACGTCGACAAAATGAGCAGAGGGGCCCACGTATGAGCGTGAACCCTTGATGCGACTATGGGGACGTGGCAGGTATGCGAGTCAAACAGTCGGTACGGGACATGTTCCTGTCGATGGGTGTCATCGTCGCCGTCGCCGGGGTGATTTACATCGCCAACCCGCACGACGAGGACGCGGATCCCCTCAAGGCGGTCGACTACCGGGTCGAGTTGACGACGGCGCAGCGCGCGGCACCCTATCCGGTGCTGGCCCCCGAGGGCCTTCCCACGACATGGAAGCCGACGTCCGTGTCGTACGCGCGACAGGAAGGCAACTCCTGGCATCTCGGTTTCCTGGATCCCGACCGTGAGTACGTGGCTGTGGAGCAGTCGACGGATCCGGCGGGCAAGTACATCGCCGAGGTCACGCACGACGCCGAGGACACCGGGAAGACCGCGCGGGTGGCCGGCGAGACGTGGCAGCGCTGGGAAGGCCCCAAGTACGACGCCCTGGTGCGCACCGGGGACGGGGCGACGACAGTGGTGACGGGCACGGCGCCGTACGAGCGGCTGGTCGAGATGGCGGAGGCGCTGGAGCCGGGCGGCGAGTCCGCGGGGGCTGCCGGCTCCGGCGAGGCCTGAGCGGTTCGAGAGCGAGGACAGGGCCGCCGTCCCGGAGAGGGGCGGCGGCCTCGTCATGGCGCAGGGGGGAAGCGGTCCTTCCCGGCCGACGGGACGCGCCGCTCAGACGGTCGTGACGACCTCGTCGTAGGGCAGGCGCGGGGAACGTGCGAACCAGGCGTCGTCGCCGGGCTTGCCGATGTTCACGATCATCAGCGGCGTGTGGTCGCCGTCCAGGAACTCCTTCTGGACGCCGGCGTGGTCGAAGCCCGTCATCGGGCCGGCGGCGAGACCGGCGGCGCGGATGCCGACGATGAAGTAGGCGGCCTGGAGAGCCGCGTTCATGCCGGCGTTCTGCTCGCGCACCAGACGCTCGGAGAAGACGGCGTCCTTGACCCCGGGGAAAGCCGGGAAGAGCTCGGGAAGCTCCTCGTGGAACTCGTTGTCGGCGGCGAAGATCGCGACCAGCGGCGCGGTGGACGTCTTGGCCTTGTTGCCGTCGCCCATGTGCTGGACAAGGCGCTCGCGGGCCTCCGGGGAGCGGACCAGGACGACGCGCAGCGGCGTCTGGTTGAAGGCGGTGGGGCCGAACTTCACGAGGTCGTAGATCGCCTGGATCTGCTTTTCGGTCACCGGCTCGTCGGTGAAAGTGTTGGCCGTACGGGCCTCGCGGAAGAGGAGGTCCTGGGTGGCGGGGTCAAGAACGAGGGACATCGGGGCGTACCTTCCGAACGGGCAGAGCGATCAAATGATCGATCGAGCGACTCCGTCAAACGTACGCCTGGATATATGAACCTTCAACAAAAATCGGGGCTGTCGTGGCCCGCTTCACATGATGTTGACAATGGGGTCTTGCGATGGCAGCTGGTGATCACTGCCCGAGCGGCCCCGAGGCCCGGCGCCTCAGGCCTCGGGCTTTCAGGCGTCGGGGCCGGGCGCCGGTGCGGGCTCCGGGTCCGACAGCGAGGCGTCCAGGCGGGCGCGGGCGCCGTCCAGCCAGCGGCGGCAGACCTTGGCCAGCTCCTCGCCCCGCTCCCAGAGGGCCAGCGACTCCTCCAAGGTCGTACCGCCCGTCTCCAGGCGCCGTACGACGTCGATCAGCTCGTCCCGTGCCTGCTCGTAGCCGAGCGCGTCCGCGCCGGCGGGCGCTGCTGTCCCGCTGTCCTTCTTGGCCATGTGATCCACCCTATGTGCGGTCTACGACAACGACATACGTGAAGAAGCGGGCGTGCAGGGAGACCGGCCGCCCCCGCCCCCCGCCGCGTGCCCGCGACTCATTCGGTGACCCGCACCGTGAACTCGCCCTCCGCCACCCGCGCCCGCAGCTCCTGGTCCGCCGTGACCTCCGAGTGGGAGCGGACGACCGCCCCGTCCGGCCGCTGGAGCACCGCGTATCCCCGCTCCAGCGTCGCCGCCGGTGACAGGGAGACCACGCGCGCCCGGGTGTGCGACAGCTCCGAGTCCGCGCGGTCCAGCAGATGCCGCAGCACCCGCCGGCTGCGGTCGGCCAGCGCGTCGATCTCGCTCCCGCGCTCCTCCACCATCCGTTGCGGGCGCTCCATCACCGGCCGGGCCAGCGCGTGGGCGAGCCCGCGCTCCTCCCGGTCGAGCAGCCCCCGGACCGTCCGCAGGGCGCGGTCGCGCAGCGCCTGTACGCGGTCCAGCTCCTCGCCGACGTCCGGCACGACCTTCTTCGCCGCGTCCGTGGGCGTCGACGCCCGTACGTCGGCGACCAGGTCCAGCAACGGTGAGTCGGGCTCATGGCCGATCGCCGACACGACGGGCGTACGGCAGTCGGCCACCGCCCGTACCAACTGCTCGTCCGAGAACGGCAGCAGATCCTCCACGCTGCCGCCGCCCCGCGCCACGACGATCACGTCGACCTCGGGCAGATCGTCCAGCTCCTTGACCGCCTGGACGACCTGACTCACCGCGTTGACGCCCTGCACCGCCGTGTTGCGCACCTCGAAGCGGACGGCGGGCCAGCGCCGCCGCGCGTTCTCCAGGACGTCCCGCTCGGCCGCCGACGCCCGCCCGCAGACGAGGCCGATCAGCTGCGGCAGAAACGGCAGCGGGCGCTTGCGATCGGCGGCGAACAGCCCCTCGGCGCCCAGGGACTTCTTCAACTGCTCCAGCCTGACCAGAAGTTCGCCGATACCGACCGGCTTGATCTCCGTGGCCCGCAGCGACAACTGCCCCCTCGGCGCGTACCACTCCGGCTTCGCGTGCACCACGACCCGCGCGCCCTCGGACACGACGTCGGCGATCGCGTCGAAGACCTGCCGATAACAGGTGACGCTCACCGAGATGTCGTACGACGGGTCGCGCAGCGTCAGGAACACGACCCCGGCGCCGGGCCTGCGCGACAGCTGGGTGATCTGCCCCTCGACCCAGATGGCGCCGAGGCGGTCGATCCAGCCGCCGATGAGGCGCGACACCTCCCCGACGGGCAGCGGGGTGTCCGCGGACGTGTTGAGAGCCATACCGACGAGCGTATCGGCCGCCTCTGACAACGCGGCCCACGCCGGGGCGGGTTCGTCCCGTCCCTACGGGACGTGGGGGGACGGGCGCGGCGTACGTGGCGTACGTGACGGGCGGCCGGACTCGGCGGACCCTACGGAATCGACGGATCCTTCGGCGCGACCCGGCCGCGACGCCACTGGACCGCGAGCACCACCAGTCCGATCGCCAGCCAGATCGCGCCCACCACCTGCGCCGTCCCCGCCGCCTCCACGATCACCGCGACCAGCACGGCCGCGCCGACCACCGGCAGCACCACATGCGCCATGATCCGCGGCCGTCCCTCCATGCGCCGTACCGCGAACCACCCGACCACCGACGCGTGCAGCAGGATGAACGCCGTCAGCGCTCCGATGTCGACCACCGACACCAGATGGTCCAGCCCGTCGCCGGTCCTGGCCGCCCACACGGCGGCGACGAGGGTCACCACCGCCGCGAGCAGCAGCGCCACCCGGGGCGTCCCCGCGTCCGTACGGGACAGCAGTCGCGGCAGCCGCCGTTCGCGGCCCATCGCGAAGAGCAGCCGCCCGGCGGCTGCCTGGCCCGCCAGCGCGGCGAACGCGGCGCCGATCGCCTTGCTCACCGCGACCAGGTCGTGCAGCCACGTTCCTACAGAGGCGTCCACGGCGTCGTAGAAGGCCGACCCCTGCTTGACCGGGTCGGCGGCCAGCTGCGCCGAACTCAGCGGTTCGAGCAGGGCCACGAGATAGGTCTGCGCGATGAACAGCACACCGGCGAGCACCAGACAGAACAGCACCGCCCGCGCCACCTTCCGCGAACCGCCCGTCACCTCCTCGGCGAACGAGGCGATCGCGTCGAAGCCCAGATACGACAGCACGGCGACCGACACCGCGCCCAGGACCGCCGTCATGGAGAAGTCCAGATCGCCGGTGAAGGGGGACAGCCAGCCGCGCGTCGCCCCGTCCCGTACGAGCACCACGATCGCCGACACCACGAACACCATCAGCACCACGATCTCCATGGCGAGCACGAAGAAGCCGACACGCGCGGCGGCCCGTACGCCCCGGAGATTGAGCAGCGTGGTGATCACGACGGCGATCCCGGTCCAGATCCACCGGTCGACGGAAGGCACCAGTGCCTCCATCGCGATGCCCGCGAAGAGATACGCCACGGCGGGGATCAGCAGATAGTCGAGCATCGCCATCCACCCGGCGATGAACCCGGGCCCCTCGCCGAGCCCTTTGCGCGCGTACGCGAAGACCGAACCGGCCTGCGGCGCGACCCGGATCATCTGCGCGTAACTGAAGGCGGTGAAGGCCATCGCGACGGTGGCGCAGACATAGACCAGCGCCACGGCGCCGTGCGACTTGGCGTCGAGCGTGCCGTAGACGCCGACGGGCGCCATGGGCGCGATGAACAGAAGCCCGTAGACGACGAGATCGCGGAATCCGAGAGTCCGTCGCAGCCCGCCGTCCTCGCCCGGTCCTTCCCCCGCCTCGCCGTGCGCGCCCGTGTGCCCGCCGGCGGGTACGTCCGCGGGTACGCCCCCGGGTACGTCCGAACTCAGGTCCGGTCCCGGATCCAGATCGAAGCCGCCGGCACCGTCGCCGCCCGTACGCGGGTCCGAACCACCAGAAGCGTCCGCATCCCCCGTATCCCCCGCACCGCCCGAACCGTCCGCACCGCTGCCGGCCATCGCGCGTCCCTCCGTCGATCACTCAGTGCCTCAGTCTCGGCCCGACAGGTGATCTTCCGCCTCTTCTGGACGGCCTTACGATGGTGGACATGACTGCTACGCCCAGCCCGTCGCCCGCCGCCGCCCCCAGTGGAGACGCCGCGCGCCGCGCCGGCAAACGCGTCCTGCTCGCCGCGCCCCGTGGTTACTGCGCGGGCGTCGACCGCGCCGTGATCGCCGTGGAGAAAGCTCTGGAGCAGTACGGGGCGCCGATCTATGTCCGCCACGAAATCGTCCACAACAAGTATGTCGTGCGGACCCTTGAGCGTAAGGGCGCGATTTTCGTCGAGGAGACGGCGGAGGTCCCCGAGGGGTCGATCGTCATGTTCTCCGCGCACGGCGTGGCCCCCGTCGTCCACGACGAGGCGGCCGAGCGCAAGCTCGCGACCATCGACGCGACCTGTCCCCTCGTTACCAAGGTCCACAAGGAAGCCGTCCGCTTCGCCAACGAGGACTACGACATCCTGCTGATCGGCCACGACGGCCATGAAGAGGTCATCGGCACCTCCGGCGAGGCGCCCGACCACATCACGCTGGTCGACGGACCCGGCGATGTCGCCAACGTCGAGGTGCGCGACGAGTCCAAGGTCGTCTGGCTCTCGCAGACGACGCTCTCCGTGGACGAGACGATGGAGACGGTCGACAAGCTCAAGGAGAAGTTCCCACTGCTCATCGCGCCGCCGAGCGACGACATCTGTTACGCGACGCAGAACCGGCAGATCGCCGTCAAGCAGATGGGCGCCGACGCGGACCTGGTCATCGTCGTCGGCTCGAAGAACTCCTCCAACTCCGTACGGCTCGTGGAGGTCGCCCTCGGCGCGGGCTCCCGCGACGCCCATCTCGTGGACTCGGCCGACGAGATCGACGAGGCGTGGCTGGAAGGCGTCAGCACGGTCGGGGTCACCTCGGGCGCGTCCGTCCCCGAGATCCTGGTCGAGGGTGTCCTGGAGTGGCTCACCACGTACGGCTTCGAGGACGTCGAGATCGTCAAGGCGGCCGAGGAGTCGATCGTCTTCTCGCTCCCGAAGGAACTCCGCCGTGACCTGCGCGCGGAGGCCGCGCACCTGGCCGAGAAGTAGAGGAGCTTGGTCATCTCCCCGTAACGTTGCGTCCATGAACGTCTTCGGAGTGGACATCGGCGGCTCTGGCATCAAGGGCGCGCCCGTGGACCTGGAACGCGGCGAGTTGGCCGAGCCGCGTCACAAAGTGCTCACCCCGCAGCCGGCCACCCCCGACGAGGTGGCCGACCGTGTCGTCGAGGTGGTCGAGCACTTCAACTGGTCCGGCCCGGTGGGCGTCACCTTCCCGGGAGTGGTCACGGGCTCGGTGATCCGTACGGCGGCCAATGTCGACAAGCGCTGGATCGACACGGACGCCGGCAGCCTGCTCGGCGAGCGGCTGAGCCTGCCCGTCACGATCCTCAACGACGGGGACGCGGCGGGGGTGGCCGAGATGACCTTCGGCGCGGGGAAGGGCCGTCAGGGCACCGTCTTCCTGCTGACCTTCGGTACGGGGATCGGCAGCGCCCTCTTCATCGACGGCAGGCTCGTGCCCAACACCGAGCTGGGTCATCTGGAGCTGAACGGCCACGACGCGGAGAAGCACGCGTCGACCAAGGCCAAGGACGACCACGACCTCAGCTGGCACCACTGGGCGCACCGGGTGCAGAAGTATCTGGCGCACCTGGAGATGCTGTTCTCGCCGGAACTGTTCATCATCGGCGGCGGGGTCAGCCGCAAGGCGGACCGATTCGTTCCGCTCATCGAGGGCATCAAGGCGGAGATCGTTCCGGCGGAGCTTCAGAACAACGCGGGCATCGTGGGAGCGGCGATGACGGCCGCGGAGCACTGAGAAGGGGAATCAGCCGCGGCGGGCGACGACGCCCGCCTTGGCGCTTGTCCCCGTCCCTGTCCCCTTTCCCTGGCCGCTGCCGCGCGCGGCAGCGGCCAGGTCGCGTGCGCGCTGCCGACGGCCCATCTGACGCACCTTCCGTACGGAGGCGATGAGCCCGGCGACGAGCGTGCCGCCGTACAGCCAGCCCGCCTGCACGGCGAGCGCGGTGACGACGGCCATCGTCTGCCCGCCGAAACCGCCGGTCCCGCCGGAGATCGGGAGGGTGCCGAAGGCGAAGGCGATCGGCACGGTGATCGGGGCGGTCACCAGATCGGCTGTCCGTACCCAGAGCGCGGCCAAGGCACTGACGGGCAGGAAGAGCACCCCGTAGACCAGCGGCTCCCCGTCGAACAGCAGCTCGTCCAGGCACCCGATCACGAACATGGTGGCGGCGGCGAAGAGCCCGGCGCCCAGCCCGGTCAGCCGGGGGTTCGGCAGTCTGCGCAGGGTGAGCACGACAGGCGGCACCCGGCGCGTGGTCGGCGCGGGAACCCGGTACACGGCGGCGGCCTCACCGCCGGCGCCTCGCGGACGGAGAGGGCTCTGCGCAGGCCGCGGCCTGCGCTGGGGGGGACGTGTCCTGTGCTGCTCCACCGGATCAACCTAGGTCGCATGGGTGTCGGATTCAGGCGATGGACACGCCCTTTGGACGACCTTGGCGTTGCGTTCGACGGAGGCTGGGCGTGTCGCGCCGCCGGATGCCGCCATCTGCCGTACCGACTGCCGTCCGCCGCCGGGGCGGGGCGCCCGTAAACTGGGGGATCGGCCCCCGTCCGGGCGGCCACCCCCGCCGTACAGGCCCAGCCGGTCCTCACTCCAGGTCCTCACTTCAGGAAGTCGCCAACGTGTCGCTCACGATCGGAATCGTCGGTCTGCCGAATGTCGGCAAGTCGACCCTGTTCAACGCCCTGACCAAGAACGACGTGCTGGCGGCCAACTACCCGTTCGCCACGATCGAGCCCAACGTCGGCGTGGTCGGCGTCCCCGACCCGCGCCTGGCCGTCCTCGCCGGGATCTTCGGCTCGCAGAAGATCCTCCCCGCCACCGTCGACTTCGTCGACATCGCGGGCATCGTGCGCGGCGCGTCGGAGGGCGAGGGCCTGGGCAACAAGTTCCTGGCGAACATCCGTGAGTCCGACGCGATCTGTCAGGTCATCAGGGCCTTCAAGGACGAGAACGTCGTGCACGTCGACGGCAAGGTCTCGCCGAAGGACGACATCGAGACGATCAACACCGAGCTGATCCTCGCGGACCTCCAGTCGGTCGAGAAGGCCGTCCCGAGGCTGACGAAGGAGTCCCGCCTCCAGAAGGAGAAGGTCGCCGTCCTGGCCGCGGTCGAGGAGGCCCAGAAGATCCTCGAGGCCGGCACGACGCTCTTCGCCGCGGGCATCTCGGCGGGCACGGAGAAGGGCCGGCTCCTCCACGAGCTGCACCTGCTCACCACCAAGCCCTTCCTCTACGTCTTCAACGTCGACGAGGACGAACTGGTCGACGAGGACTTCAAGAACGAACAGCGCGCCCTCGTCGCCCCGGCCGAGGCGATCTTCCTGAACGCCAAGATCGAGTCCGAACTGATCGAACTGGACGACGACGAGGCCCTCGAACTGCTCCAGTCCATGGGCCAGGACGAACCGGGCCTCGCCACCCTGGGCCGCGTCGGCTTCGCGACCCTGGGTCTCCAGACGTACCTGACGGCGGGCCCGAAGGAAACCCGCGCCTGGACGATCAAACAGGGCGCGACGGCCCCCGAGGCGGCGGGCGTGATCCACACGGACTTCCAGAAGGGCTTCATCAAGGCGGAGATCATCTCCTTCGCCGACCTGGTGGAAGCGGGCTCGGTGACGGAATCCCGCGCCAAGGGCAAGGCCCGCATGGAGGGCAAGGACTACGTGATGCAGGACGGCGACGTGGTGGAGTTCAGGTTCAACGTCTAGCGGGTGACTTGGCGCTACGTCGCTGACTCGGCAATACGCAGGTCAGAAGGGGTCCAACCCTCCGGGGTCGGGCCCCTGGTTTTTCCTTTGGTGGGACGAGCACTGTCCAGAGCTCAGGCCGCAAGACACACGCTAACCTCTATGTTAGTAACATCGTTGTTAGTGTCATGCGTGGAGGTCGGCAGGCGTGGTGGATTTCGTAGGTCGTCGGCAGGAGCTGGCGACGCTGGAGCGAGAGCTGCAGAAGGTGGCGGCAGGGGTTGGCGGGGAGCGGCCCGGTCGGTGCGTGATGTTGCGGGGGCGGCGCCGGGTGGGTAAGTCGCGACTGGTCGAGCGGTTTGCCGAGCGCTCCGGAGCCCCGTTCTTGTTCTACGCGGCGACCGGCGCGTCCCCCAGGGACGATCTGGCACGGCTGGCCCGGGACGCCCAGGTGTCGACGCTGCCCATGGCGGGGCTGGTGGCCGCCGCACGGCCGGAGAGCTGGGACGCCGCTTTCGATGTGCTGGCCGCGGCGCTGCCCGCCGACCGGGCGAGCGTGCTGGTCATCGACGAGGTGCCCTACCTGATGGACGCCGATGGCGCCTTTGAGGGGATGCTGCAACGGGCCTGGGACCGGGTACTGGAGACCAAGCCTGTGCTGCTGGTCCTCATCGGGTCCGATCTGTCGATGATGGAGGCTCTGAACAGTTATGGGCGGCCCTTTCATCAGCGCGGGCGGGAGATGGTGCTCGGGCCGCTGAACCCCGCCGAGGTGGGGCGGATGCTCGGGCTGGAACCGGCGGAAGCCTTCGACGCCGCGCTGGTCACCGGCGGGCTGCCGCTGCTCTGTGCGGAGTGGCCGCGGGGCGCAGGGTTGTGGGACTTCCTCGGTGAGGCGCTGAGCGACCCGGTCTCGGCCCTGCTGGTGTCGGCCGAACGTTCGCTGGCTGCCGAGTTTCCCCCGCAGGCTCAGGCACGTACGGTACTGGCGGCCATCGGCAGTGGTGAGCGGACCTTCACCAACATCGCTCGTGCGGCCGGCGGAATCGGGGCCACGCCGCTGCAACGAGCGCTGGAGTTGCTCACGGATAAGCGGATCGTCGCTGCGGAGCTGCCCGTATCGCTGCGTCCGTCGAAGGACCGCCGCTACCGGGTGACAGATCCCTACCTGCGGTTTTGGCTGCACCTGCTCGGCCCCTCCATGGAGGAGATCGAGCGGGGGCGGGGCGATCTGACCTTGGCTCGGGTTCGGGAGAACTGGACCAGCTGGCGCGGCCGGGCGGTTGAGCCGCTCGTCCGCGAGGCGCTGGCCCGGATACTGCCCGACGACCGGCTACCCGCGGCCCCCGCAGTGGGCGGCTACTGGACCCGCACCAACGACGTCGAGATCGACATCATCGGTGCGGACCGCGCCCCCATTGCCAAGGAGCTGCTCTTCCTCGGCTCCATCAAGTGGCTGGAGCAGTCCCCCTTCGACCGGCACGACCTGGCAGCTCTCCACCGCCACCGCGCCGCACTCACCGATGAACCTGTTCCCGTCGTGGCGGTCTCGCGCAGTGGTGTCGAATCTCCGGGCCTCGACGCGACCTACGGCCCCGGTGATTTGCTGACCGCTTGGCCGCTGTGAGTGGCGGCCGGAGTCGTATCAGGTGGTGGGGATCGAGGTCCTGGTGAGTTCTTCCGAGACCTCCCACAGGCGGTGGCGTTCGGCGGCGTCCGCGCTGCTCAGCGGCTCGTACATTTGCTGTTCGGCCGGGGGGCCGCCGAGGTTGGCGGGGCCGCTCGGGCCGTAGAGGGCGCCGGGCTTGGTGGATGGGGACGTGGCGGCCAGCAGGGCGGGGAGTTTCGCCGTGTCGACGGTGCCGACAAGGATGCCGAGCGTCGAGAGCGTTCGGATGACGCGCACCGCTGCTGTGTCCTTGGGGCGGCCCAGCTCCGGGCGGGCGGCGAGGAGGCTGGTGGGGGCGATGCCGGGGTGGGAGAGGTTGCTGGTGATGCCCCACCCGTACTTCTGGCTGCGGCGTTGCAGTTCGAGGCCGAAGAGGCCGAAGGCGATCTTCGACTGGACGTACGCGCGCTGCTTGTCGTAGCCGCGTTCCCAGTTCAGGTCGTCCCAGTTGATGGAGCCGCTCCGGGCGGCGATGCTGATTTGTGAGGTCACGCGGGCGCGGCCGGCCCGCAGCAGCGGCAAGAGGCGGCCGACGAGGGCGAAATGGCCGAGGTGATTGGTGCCGAACTGCAGCTCGTAGCCGTCGGCGGTGGTCTGGCGGTTCGGGGGAATCATCACACCGGCGTTGTTGATGAGGATGTGGATGGGGTCGCCCTCGCGGCTGAGGGTGTCGCCGAGGGCCGCGACGGAGTCGAGCGACGACAGGTCGAGGTCGCGCAGCGAGACCTTCGCGTCGCGGACGCGGTGGCGGATTCCCTGGACCGCCTTCTCGCCCTTGCCGGGGTTGCGGACGGGCATGATCACTTCCGCGCCCGCGGCGGCGAGCCGCGTGGCCATTTCCAGGCCCATGCCGTCGCTGGCGCCGGTGACGAGCGCGCGCTTGCCCGAGAGGTCCGGGATGGTGATATCGATTGCTCGGCGAGCCACGATTCGCTCCTTGAGTCGGTGTTCCCGTCACCACACTTCAAGAAGCCGCGACCGTCTTCCAGGGATTGTCGATCCGTGGATCCGGCCGGACGAAGACGGTAGAAACGATGGACCGCCACCGCTGAGAAGAAAGTGACCATGATCGATCGCGTCGAGCTGGCAAAGTTTCTCCGAAACCGTCGAGAGGCGCTGCAACCGGAGGACGTCGGGCTGCCGCGCGGTGCCCGGCGTCGTACGAGCGGTCTGCGACGCGAGGAGGTCGCGGTGCTCTGCCACATGTCGACCGACTACTACGCGCGTCTTGAGCGGGAGCGCGGCCCGCGGCCGTCGCGTCAGCTGCTCGCGTCGATGGCTCAGGGACTGCATCTCTCGCTCGACGAACGGGACCATCTGTTCCGCCTCGCGGGACATCAGGCGCCCGAGCGCGGCGGGGCCGGCGATCACATCAGTCCGGGTCTGCTCCGGATCCTCGACCGTCTCGCCGACACGCCCGCGGAAATCGTCACGGAGCTCGGCGAAACCCTGCGGCAGACCCCCATGGGTGTCGCTCTCACCGGGAACACGACCCGCTTCAGCGGCCCGGCGCGCAGCGTGGGGTTCCGGTGGTTCACCGACCCTTCGGAGCGTCAGCGTTACGCGCCCGAAGAACACGCCTTCCTCTCCCGGATGTACGCGTCGGGGCTGCGCCAGACCATCGGCCTTCGCGGTCCCGGATCCCGGGCCGCGTATCTGGCGGAGCTGCTCCTGGAGCGGAGCGAGGAGTTCCGCCGGGTGTGGGACGAGCATGAGATCGGGGTGCACCCCCACGAGGCCAAGCGCTTCGAGCACCCCGAGGTCGGCGCCCTTGAGCTGACGTGTCAGCGACTGATCGATCCCGGTCAGGCCCACTCACTGCTCGTCTACACCGCCATCCCCGGCACGGAAAGCTACGAGAGGTTGCACCTGTTGTCCGTGATCGGACCGCGGTCATCGCACTGACAAGGCAGCCCTCGCTGGGCCTCCCGCGCGGGTTGGCATGATGGCGGTGGCGTGACCGGCCGGCCACGCGTCGGGCTCCGTGCCGAGGGAGTGCAGAACATGTCGTATCCGGAACCCCGCCACCACGGGGACACGGGCGAGGTCAACGCGGTGTTCCGGCCCGCGAGCACCCCCGCCGACGTGCGGTCGCCGTCGGGCAGCGAGACGCACTTCGTGGCGTCCAGCGTGTCGACCGGCGGTGAGTTCGGGCTCTACCGGATGGACATGGTGCCCAGGGGCGGCGGTCCGAGCACTCATTTCCACCGGACGATCTCGGAGTCGTTCTACATCCTGGAGGGGACGGTCCGGCTGTACGACGGTGAGCGCTGGATCGACGCCGAGAAGGGCGACTTCCTGTACGTGCCGCCGGGCGGGCTGCACGGATTCCGTAACGACTCCGACGAACCCGCCTCCACGCTCATCCTGTTCGCGCCCGGCGCTCCGCGCGAGGAGTACTTCGAGAAGGTCTCCACGGTCGGGCGGATGACGGACGAGGAGCGGACGGCGTTCTTCATCAAGCACGACACGTACTGGGTGGACTAGGTCCTGTCCGGTGGATCTTCGCGGGCCCGGAACGCCTGGCACGGCACCTCGCCGCGTTGCCGAAGTGCCCACAGGAAACCACCCTGCGGGCACTTCGGCGCCTTGCGATGCACCGCACCAGACGCCCCGGGCTATCCGCGAAGATCCACCGGACAGACCCTAGTCCTCGACGAGGCGCGAGCGCAGCCGCTCGAGGGTCTCGTCCGTCAGACCGAGGCCGTCCGTGAGGTAGCGGTCGACGCTGCCCCACGTCTCCTCCATCGTCGTGAACGCCGTTTCGAGATACACCGCACGCGCGTCGAAGAGCGGGGCCAGCAGCTCCAGGACCTCCGGAGAGGTCCCGCCAGGCGTCGGGTCGCTGCGGCGTACCTGATACCTGCGGTGCGGATCGTTCGACTTCAGATAGTCCGCCTCGATCGCCTCCCGCTCCACGCCCACCGCGAGCAGCGACACCGCGATCGAGAGACCGGCCCTGTCCTTGCCCGCCGCACAGTGCATCAGTGCGGGCAGACTCTCCTCGGCCAGGGCGTGCAGCACACGCCGGTGCTCGGCGGTGCGGTCAAGAACGATCGAACGGTACGAAGCGGACATTCGGGCCGCGCCCTTGCCGTCGGCGAGGATCGAGCGCAGCTGATCGAGGTCGCCGTCGCGGACCATCCTCCAGAACTCGGTGCCGTCGGCCGGATCGGTGAGCGGGATGTTGACGTTGTGCACGCCGACGAGCTCGACGTCCAGACCGTCGAGCTTCTGGTCGGCCGAGTTGCGGAAGTCGAAGATGGTGTGCAGCCCCAGCGACGACAGGAAGGCCGCGTCACCGGCGGTGGCGTGCGCGAGGTGGCCGCTGCGGAAGAGCCGTCCGTACCGTACGCGCCGCCCGTCGACGGTCGGCAGGCCTCCCACGTCGCGGAAGTTGCGTACGCCGGCGAGATCGGGCTCGCCCTGCGGGACCTGCTGCGGCACCTCGTGCGTCACGTGCGCTCCTCCGCGTGTGCGGTCGGCGCTCGTCGCCGACGCTGTCGCGCTCCGACTTTACGACATCGATTCCCTCTGAAAGTGCCGTGCGAATAGGGCTTCTGTCCGTATTGGGTGATTGTCCATAAGTTGCCCCGGTCGCAGCCGAGATGGGGGTGGATCGGCCTCGGCTGGTGAGCAGGATCATATCCGTGACGGTGTGTGGCCGCGCCCGGGAAGGGAATTGGGACGCCGCACGGAATTCGAAGATCCGTAATCCACGCAGGGTGACCGCTCGCGTATGTCGATATTCGAGAGCGGATTGCCGCGGGAGAAACAGCGGCTTGTACGGGTCGGCGTGCGCGGCTTACCGTCACCGCAATCCGAGCGGATCGCCGAATCCTGCCGCCGTTCGGAATCCGCATCCACCCAGCACTCATCAACGTGTGGCAGGAGCGGGGGACCCAGGTAGTACGCCGGTCCGGAGATCCGGACGGCTTGGGGTGAAGCCGCGTCACGGCGCGGCCGGGCATCTCCAGCCCGAACCCGACAGCTCACCTCGTAGGCGCCGGAGAGGAATTCGCCATGCCCGGAAAGGGTAAGCACCGTCGTCCGAGGACCAACCCGATCACCCGCGGATTCATCGCGGCCGGAACGGGTGGCGCCGCCATCGCGATTCCGCTCATCGGTGCCACCGGCGCACACGCCGCCGAGCAGAGCGCCGCTCCGTCGGTGGCGCCCGAGCGCGCCGTGTCCACCGCGCACACCGCCGCCGCCACGCAGACGGCCAAGCAGGCCGCGACCGCCAAGACCGTGAAGACGTACTCGGTCACCGCCGGCGACTACCTCGCCAAGATCGCCGAGACGCAGAAGGTCAGCGGTGGCTGGCAGAAGCTGTACGCCGACAACCGCGAGGCCGTCGGTGACAACCCGTCGCTGATCCACCCGGGCCTGAAGCTCACCATCGGCGCGAAGGCCAAGGCGTCCGCCGAGAGCAAGGCCGAGGCCGCCCCGAAGAAGGCCGCCCCCAAAAAGAAGGCCGCTCCCGCGAAGCCCGCGCCGGCGGAGCCCGCCCCGCAGGCCGACACCACGGCGAACGAGCCCGCCGCGCAGAGCGCCGACTCCGGCTACACCGCGCCCGTCGACGGCGCGACCACCACGACCCCGTACCGCGCGGCCGGCGGCAGTTGGGCGAGCGGTTACCACACCGGTGTTGACTTCGCGGCCGCTTCGGGCACCACCGTCAAGTCGGTCGGCCCCGGCACCGTCGTCTCGGCCGGCTGGGCCGGTTCGTACGGCAACGAGGTCGTCATCAAGCACGACGACGGCCAGTACTCGCAGTACGCCCACCTCTCCTCGCTGTCCGTCTCGGCGGGTCAGCGGGTCGCCGGCGGCGACCAGATCGGGCTCTCCGGTTCGACCGGCAATTCCACAGGGCCGCACCTGCACTTCGAGATCCGCACCGGTCCGAGCTACGGCTCCGACGTCGACCCGCTGGCGTACCTGCGCGAGCACGGCGTTTCCATCTGAGCGGTCCCGTCCCACGCGTAATCGGCCGTCGGCCGGTACCTCCGGGTAC
>NZ_JBHXRX010000098.1:0-22014 GCF_042714995.1 Streptomyces sp. NPDC058665 | reverse complement strand
TCCTCGTACTGGACGTACTTGGATGACTCCGACAACGCGGCGAGCGCGCGTGCCAGGCGTCGTGAGCCAGACGGGACTTTCACAACACGCCCTAGCGTGAGTGCGCGACCCGGAAGACCATCCCGGCCGACCGCAGCCGTTCCAGTAGCGCGTCACCCATCGCGGCGGCCGTCGTGACCTGCCCCGACGTCTTGGGAAGATCGTCGAAGGCCAGACTCAACGCCACCTCCGCCAGCATCTTCGCCGTCTCGTCGTAACCCGGGTCGCCGCCCGAGACCTCGGTGAACACCCTGCGCCCGCCGCCCTCGCCCACGAACCGCGCCGTGAACCAACTGCCGCTCCTGCGTGCCTGGTCAGGCCCGGTGCCCGGCTCGAAGCGGTTCATCAGAGCCCGCCGCACCGCCGGTATCCGCGCCAGCGCGGCGCCCGTACCCGCCGCCACCGTGCCGCCCAGTGCGACCGGCAGCGTCTTGACGCCGGCGAAGTGCCGGTAGCGGAAGTCGGGGCCGTACCGGGGCAGCGCCGCCGCCGAGCGTGCCACCACCCGCGCGTCCAGCGTGGGCAGCGGCAGCGCCCAGAGGCCCGTCTCCTTGCTGAAGTGCGGCGTGCCCAGCGGCCCGACGGCCCGCCGCCCGACCAGCCGGGGCTCGTGCAGCCGCCGCAGCTTCGCCGCCTCCATGCTCTGCCGGCCGCGGCTGAGCGCGTTCAGGGCCGTGGCGAGGGTCCCGCCGGAGAAGAACGCGTTGGTGCGGACGAACCCGTCGATCCGCAGCGGCACATCCGCGGGCAGCTGCTTGACCGTGAAGTACGCGCCCAGATCGTGCGGTACGCAGTCGAACCCGCAGGCGTGCACCAGCCGCGCCCCGGTCTGCCGGGCCCGGTCCTCGTACGCCACATACATCCGGTCGACGAACTCCGTCTCCCCTGAGATGTCCGCGTAGTCCGTCCCGGCCTCCGCGCAGGCGGCGACAAGGCCCTCCCCGTGCCAGACGTACGGGCCGACGGTCGTGGCGAGCACCTGCGTGGACTCGGCGAGCGAGCGCAGGGACGCCGGATCGGTGGAGTCGGCCACCAGCAGCGGAAGGTCCGCGCAGTGCGGGGCGATGCCGGCCAGCCGGGCCCGCAGCTTCTCCAGCCTGGCCCGGTCGCGGCCCGCTATCGCCCATCGGCAGCTCGCAGGCGCGGTCAGGGCGAGATATTCGGCCGTGAGCGTTCCGACGAAGCCTGTCGCCCCGAAGAGCACTATGTGGTACGGGCGTTCTGCGCCGTTCTGCCTGTTCATCCAGTCCTCGCCGTCGAGCCGGGCCGCTGTCGGGCCCGAAGGCTAGCGCCTGGCACCACCGGCCGGGGGAGGGGGTGACCCGTGCCGGGCGCCACACGGGTGCGGGTGTCCGCCACGGGTGTCCGCGCGGGACGTCATTTCGTGGAAGTCTGCGACCATCGAAGGAGAACAAGCGCTTGCTTGCCGAGCGGCCCCGGCGGGGCTTGTGCGGAGCGGTGGGCGTTTCTAACATCATTGCTGTTACATCGTTGGTGTCACACTGCTGGGGGCTCACCATGACAGCGACAGCGAACGGCCGCCGCTCCGAAGGACCGGGCGCGCACGGCCCGCTGGCGGGCGTACGGGTGGTCGAGCTGGCCGGTATCGGGCCCGGCCCGTTCGCCGCCATGCACCTGGCCGACCTCGGCGCCGACGTCGTACGGGTCGACCGGCCGGGCGGCGCGGGGCTCGGGATCGACCCACGGTACGACCTCATGAACCGCAACAAACGCTCCGTACTCCTCGACCTCAAGGCCGACGGCGGACCCGCCCAGCTCCTCGACCTCGTCGAACGCGCCGACGTCCTCATCGAGGGCTACCGGCCGGGGGTCGCCGAACGCCTCGGCATCGGCCCTGACGACTGCCTCGCCCGCAACCCCCGGCTGGTGTACGGCCGGATGACCGGCTGGGGCCAGGAAGGCCCGCTCGCGCAGCGCGCCGGACACGACATCGACTACATCGCCGTCACGGGCACGCTGTCGATGTTCGGCGAGGCGGACCGGCCGCCCACCGTCCCCGCCAACCTCGTCGGCGACTACGCGGGCGGCTCGCTCTACCTCGTCATCGGTGTCCTCGCCGCCCTTCAGCACGCACGGACCCCCGGCGGCGCCGGCCAGGTCGTGGACGCGGCGATCGTCGACGGCGCCGCGCATCTGACCACGATGATCCACGCGATGACGGCGGCCGGCGGCTGGCAGGACCGGCGAGGCGCGAACCTGCTGGACGGCGGCGCCCCCTTCTACGGCAACTACGAGACGGCGGACGGCGAATACATGGCCGTCGGCGCGCTGGAGCAGCGGTTCTACAACGAGTTCATCGAGCTGCTCGGCATCAAGGACGATGTCCCCGCCCGTAAGGACTTCGCCCGCTGGGACGGACTGAAGGCGGCGATCACCGCCCGCTTCAAGGAGAAGACCCGCGCCGAGTGGACGGCCGTCTTCGAGGAGTCCGACGCCTGCGTGGCGCCCGTACTGTCGCTGCGCGAGGCCCCCGCCCACCCGCATCTCGCGGCCCGCGGCACCTTCACCGACCACGCGGGCATCACCCAGCCGGCCCCCGCGCCGCGCTTCTCGGCCACGCCCACCTCCGTACGGAGCGCGCCCGCGCTGCCGGGGGCGGACACCGAGTCGATCGCCGACGACTGGGACGTACCGAGCATCCGAAGCGCCACCCCGGGCACCGCGGGGACCAGCACCTCCAACGACTGACGAAAGGCCGCTGACGTGAGCACCGAAGCGTATCTGTACGACGCGATCCGCACCCCGCGCGGTCGCGGCAAGGCCAACGGTGCCCTTCACGGCACCAAGCCGATCGATCTCGTCGTCGGTCTGATCCACGAGATCCGCGACCGGTTCCCCGGTCTCGACCCGGCGGCGGTCGACGATGTCGTTCTCGGCGTCGTCAGCCCCCTCGGCGACCAGGGCTCCGACATCGCGCGGACCGCCGCCGTCGCCGCCGGACTGCCCGACACCGTCGCCGGCGTCCAGGAGAACCGCTTCTGCGCCTCCGGTCTCGAAGCCGTCAACCTGGCTGCCGCCAAGGTCCGTTCGGGCTGGGAGGACCTGGTCCTGGCCGGCGGTGTCGAGTCGATGTCACGCGTCCCGATGGGCTCCGACGGCGGCGCCTGGGCGATGGACCCGATGACCAACATCCGTACGGGCTTCGCCCCCCAGGGCATCAGCGCCGACCTGATCGCCACCATCGGCGGGTTCACCCGGCGTGACGTGGACGAGTTCGCCGCGCTGTCGCAGGAGCGCGCGGCGGCGGCCTGGAAGGACGGCCGGTTCGCCCGCTCCGTCGTACCCGTACTCGACGTCAACGGACTCACCGTCCTCGACCACGACGAACACCTGCGCCCCGGCACCACGGCCGACTCGCTCGCCTCCCTCAAGCCCTCCTTCGCGCAGATCGGCGAGCTCGGCGGATTCGACGCGGTGGCGCTCCAGAAGTACCACTGGGTCGAGAAGATCGACCACGTCCACCACGCGGGCAACTCCTCCGGCATCGTGGACGGCGCTTCCCTCGTCGCGATCGGCTCGAAGGAGACCGGCGAGCGGTACGGCATGCGGCCCCGTGCCCGGATCGTCTCGGCCGCCGTGTCCGGCTCCGAGCCCACGATCATGCTGACCGGCCCCGCGCCCGCCAGCCGCAAGGCACTCGCCAAGGCCGGGCTGACCATCGGCGACATCGATCTCGTGGAGATCAACGAGGCGTTCGCCGCCGTCGTGCTGCGCTACGTCGCGGAGATGGGGCTCTCCCTGGACCAGGTCAACGTCAACGGCGGCGCCATCGCCCTCGGTCACCCGCTCGGCGCCACCGGCGCGATGATCCTCGGCACCCTCGTGGACGAACTGGAGCGCCAGGACAAGCGGTACGGCCTCGCCACGCTCTGCGTCGGCGGCGGCATGGGAGTCGCCACCATCGTCGAACGCCTCTGACCGTCCCCCTCCGCACGGGCCAACACCCCACGCATCTCTACGGAGCAGCCGCATGAGCGAGTCCACCACCATCCGCTGGGAGCAGGACGGGACAGGCGTCGTCACCCTTGTCCTCGACGACCCCGCCCAGTCGGCCAACACCATGAACCAGGCATTCCGGACCTCCGTCGCCGCCGTCGCGGAACGCGCGGAGGCCGAGAAGGACAGCATCCGCGGCATCATCGTCACCTCCGCCAAGAAGACCTTCTTCGCCGGCGGAGACCTCAAGGACATGATCAAGATCGGTCCTGGCGACGCCCAGCAGGCGTTCGACGTGAGTCTCGCGGTCAAGCGCGCCCTGCGCACCATCGAGACGCTCGGCAAGCCCGTCGTCGCGGCCATCAACGGCGCGGCCCTGGGGGGCGGTTACGAGATCGCCCTCGCCTGCCACCACCGGATCGCGCTCGACGCGCCCGGCTCGAAGATCGGCCTGCCCGAGGTCACGCTCGGCCTGCTGCCTGCGGGCGGCGGCGTCACCCGTACCGTACGGCTCCTCGGCATCTCCGACGCGCTGCTCAAGGTGCTGCTCCAGGGCACCCAGTACTCGCCGCGCCGCGCGCTGGAGAACGGCCTCGTCCATGAAGTCGCCGCCACCACCGAGGAGATGCTCGACAGGGCGCGCGCGTTCATCGACGCCCACCCCGAGTCGGCGCAGCCCTGGGACGTCAAGGGCTACAAGATCCCCGGCGGTACGCCCTCCAACCCCCGCTTCGCCGCGAACCTTCCCGCCTTCCCGGCCAATCTCAGGAAACAGACCGGCGGCGCGCCCTACCCCGCCCCGCAGAACATCCTGGCCGCCGCCGTCGAGGGCTCACAGGTCGACTTCGAGACCGCGCAGACCATCGAGGCCAGGTACTTCACCGAGCTGGTCACCGGGCAGACCGCCAAGAACATGATCCAGGCGTTCTTCTTCGACCTCCAGGCGGTCAACTCCGGCGCCAGCCGCCCCCAGGGCATCGACAAGCGCCCGGTGCGCAAGGTCGCCGTCCTCGGCGCCGGGATGATGGGCGCGGGCATCGCCTACTCCTGCGCCCGCGCCGGGATCGACGTCGTCCTCAAGGACGTCACGGCCGAGGCGGCGGCCAAGGGCAAGGCGTACTCGGAGAAGCTGCTGGCCAAGGCGGTCTCCCGGGGCCGTACGACCGAGGCCGACCGCGACGCGCTGCTCGCGCGGATCACGCCCACCGGCCACGTGGCCGACCTCGCGGGCTGCGACGCCGTGATCGAGGCGGTCTTCGAGGACACGGCGCTCAAGCACCGGGTCTTCCAGGAGATCCAGGACGTGGTCGAGCCCGACGCGCTGCTGTGCTCCAACACCTCGACGCTGCCCATCACGGCCCTCGCCGACGGCGTCACCCGGCCGCTGGACTTCATCGGGCTGCACTTCTTCTCACCCGTCGACAAGATGCCGCTCGTGGAGATCATCAAGGGCGAGAAGACCGGCGACGAAGCGCTCGCGCGCGCCTTCGACCTGGTACGGCAGATCAAGAAGACGCCGATCGTCGTCAACGACTCCCGTGGCTTCTTCACCTCGCGCGTGATCGGGCGGTTCATCAACGAGGGCGTCGCGATGGTCGCCGAGGGCATCGAGCCCGCGTCCGTCGAGCAGGCGGCGGCCCAGGCGGGCTACCCGGCCAAGGTCCTCTCCCTGATGGACGAGCTGACGCTCACCCTGCCGCGCAAGATCCGTAACGAGACGCGGCGTTCGACCGAGGAGGCGGGCGGCACCTGGACCCCGCACCCGGCGGACGCGGTCATCGACCGCATGGTGGACGACTTCGGCCGCCCGGGACGAGGCGGCGGCGCCGGCTTCTACGACTACGCCGATGACGGCAGCCGCGTCGGCCTCTGGCCGGGTCTGCGCGAGCACTTCACGAAGGCGGACGTGGACGTGCCGTTCACCGATCTGAAGGAGCGCATGCTCTTCTCGGAGGCGCTGGACTCCGTGCGCTGCCTGGAGGAGAACGTCCTGACGACGGTCGCCGACGCCAACATCGGCTCCATCATGGGCATCGGCTTCCCGGCCTGGACCGGCGGCGTCCTCCAGTACATCAACGGGTACGAGGGCGGCCTGCCCGGCTTCGTCGCGCGGGCGCGTGAGCTGGCGGGGACGTACGGGGAGCGGTTCACGCCGCCCGCGTCGCTGGTGGCGAAGGCGGAGCGGGGCGAGACGTACCACGACGCGTAGGGGCCTGAACCGCGGGCCGTCTCACCCGTCGGTGAACGCGGCCCGCAGCTCTTCCTTCAGCGACCGCTGGAACGCGGTGACCAGCGCCTGCACGACCATCGGCTGCATATGGGCGGACAGCGACTTCATGGCCGCCACCCGCTCCGGATCGGGCTCGCTCTCCTCGTACGGATTCCACACCTCATCCCGGAAGAGGCGCGACAGCTCGTGCGCGGCCGAGCGGGTGTGCTCCAGCAGGACCGTACGGGCGGCGAGGATCGTCTCGTGCGCGATGGGCACGTCGAGCAGCTCGACGCCGAGGCGCAGCAGGCCCGGATCGAGCCGGTAGTGCCCGGGGGAGTCGGCGTGCGCCAGCACGCCCATCGCCGCGAGCCGGTCCACGTCCTCGCCGGACAGGACCCGCCCGGCGCGTCGCTCCAGCTCGGCCCGCGTCGCGTCCTCGGCCGAGTCCGGCGCCCAGGTCGCCACCAGTGCCCGGTGGATCGCCAGGTCGTGCGCGCTCAGATCCGGCGGCAGCTGCTCCAGATACCGCTCGATGGCCGCGAGGGTCATGCCCTGGTGCTGAAGCTCCTCGATGAGCGCGAGCCGCGAGAGATGGTCCCGGCCGTAGCGGCCGACGCGGCGGGGGCCGATCACCGGGGGAGGCAGCAACCCGCGGGTGCTGTAGAAGCGGATGGTACGCACGGTGACACCGGCGCGGGCGGCCAGCTCGTCGACGGTGAGCGTCGGCTCCTGGGACGCGGCGCTCTCCGTTCCGGCCTCTGTGTCCATGCCGACAGTATTGCTGTCTCACCACTACTGCGAAAGACGGACGAGAACCGCGAGTACCTGCGGACTCAGCCCGTCAGGGCCGGGATGGGGCGTCCGGCCTCCCAGAGCGCCGCCACGTGCCCGGCGAAGCGGTCGTAGAGACCGTCGTCCCCGAGACGCCGGAGACGCAGCATCGGTGACTCGTGTCCGAGGAGGCTCGAAAGGTGCGGCGTCACCAGCATCTCGTCGTCGAAGATGAAGACGCTCAACGCGATGTGGTCGTCGGAGAACCGGGCGTCGACTCCCGCGCCGCCGTCGATCTTGCTCAGGGCGTCCAGGGTGATGCGGATGCGCGTGCCGACGGTGAGGGGGACTCCTTCAACCGCTTCCCGGCGCCGGGTGACCTCGGAATCCGGATCGCCCACGAGGAAACGAACGCCGCACCCGGAAGCGGCTTTCGCGGTCAGCCGTTCCCGTAGCCGCGGATGCTCCTGCCACACAAAGTAGTTGGTGTATCCGGCGAAGGTGATGTTCGTCGACGCACCGTCAATAAGACGCGCCCACACCGATGTCGGACAGGCGTTGCGGTACGGGTAGGCCGCGACGATCTCCCGGTCGGGCCCGGTTTTCACGGAACTCCGAATCGCCCTGGGCCACAGCACGTCGGCACTCACTCCCAACAACTCCGCCACGTCGTCCCGGGTCTGCTGGTGCGGCATCCTGGATGGGTCGGAGAGCCATCGTTCAACCGTCTTCTTGGTCACTCCGACTCTACGGGCGAGGGCGCTACGCGTCGCACCGGAACTTGTCCCCCCGGTGCCCGGATGTGAAATCTGCGCCGCGTACCACGAGCGGTGGCGCGACGCGACGGATCCCGTCTGCTCGTCGTTCGACCTCTCGCGGGCGGTCGACCACTCCGTGGAGATCCGCCGGCATCCGCACACCGAACTGTTGCGGGGGGACCGAGCATCGCGATGACCACCGGCCCCGCGCCCCGCCGGCACCCGTGGGGTACTGTGACCCGACCTACGCAGAAGCACGCACGCACGACCGAGGAGGTGGGACCCATTACCGCAGTGTCAGGCCGGGTGCTCTCCACTCACGGCCGCGCGGTCCGTCCGACAGGCTGAGACCGCGGGAGCGCCCGTGAAGCGCCCCGAAAGGTTTCCATGTCGGCAACACCCTCACTCTCTTCCGTCGTCACCACCCTCCGCGCCGCCGGCTGCGTCTTCGCCGAGGACGAGGCACGGCTCCTGGTCTCCGCCGCCGACAGCCCCGCCGGGCTCGCCGACATGGTGAGCCGCCGGGCTGCCGGGCAGCCCCTGGAGCATGTCGTCGGCTGGGCCGAGTTCCACGGGTTGCGGATCGCCGTCGACACCGGGGTCTTCGTCCCCCGGCGCCGTACGGAGTTCCTGGTGCGACAGGCGACCGCCCTGATCCATCAGGCCCCCGCCGGACGGCCCGCCGTCGTCGTCGACCTCTGCTGCGGCTCCGGCGCGCTCGGCGCCGCGCTGCTCGCGACCGCGCGCCAGCCCGTCGAGCTGTACGCCTCCGACATCGACCCGTCGGCCGTCGCCTGCGCCCGCCGTAATCTCGCGCAGGGCGGCACCGTCCTCGAAGGGGACCTCTTCGACGCCCTGCCGGACGGCCTTCGGAGCCGTATCGACATCCTCCTCGCCAACGTGCCGTACGTACCGACCCAAGAGGTCCCCCTCCTGCCGTCCGAGGCGCGCGAATACGAGCCGCTGGTGGCTCTCGACGGCGGCGCCGACGGGCTGGACGTCCTGCGGCGCGTGACCGCGCGGGCGCCGGACTGGCTGGCGCCCGGCGGCCATCTGCTCTTCGAGACGAGCCAGCGCCAGGTCCCGGGCGCGGTCGCCACGGTCAGGGCCGCCGGCCTCGCCCCGCGAGTGGTGACCTCCGAGGAGTGGGACGCCACGGTCGTGGTCGCCCAACTCCGGGGCTCCCGGCTCGGACCGGTGGCGCTCACCCCGGACCCCCGGAGCAGCTAGCAACCGCTCATTCCGTCAAGACTCGAACGCAGAACCCCTCCACCGATGCCCAACTGCCTTCTGCGTCCGCTCTATTGACACTCAGGTTTCAGGAGTTTTACGTTCCTTTACGTCTGAGAGCGCTCTCGGACTTCCTTCCCCCCATGACTTCGAGGTGCCGTCCATGCCCACCTCCCGCTCCAGACCCGCCTCGGTGCTGGTTCTGGTCACCGCCGTGGCCGCCGTAGGACTTGGGCCCGCCGCCGGTCCCGCGTCGGCCGCGAACATCCCCGTCGGCTCGGGCAGTTATTCCGACACCCGCCCCGCGGGCACGTCGGGCCCCACCAACAACGTGGGCGCCCCCGTCACGCCCAAGCTGACCGAGCAGGCCAAGGACAGGCCGGTGCCCACCAACGACTGGTGGACGTCGCTCGCCTATCAGCGGTACGGCGACAACCCGTACTCCACCCCGATGTACGGCCACCCCCTCACCTACCAGGCGACCGCGGGCGGGCTGGAGGTCGGCTACCCGACGACCCCCGCCATCGTGGGTGACGGACGGCAGTACGAGTACGCGCACAAGGCCGATCTCACCCTGGGCCTCACCGGCCTCAACTCCGCCGACACCAAGGCCGACGACTGGTCCGACTGGACCGTCACGCCCTACTGGTCCGACGGCACCCGCACCCTGCGGACCACCATCGGCCACGGCATGCCCTACGTGTACGCCAAGGGCTCGGGCGGCGACGCGAGCATCACCACCGCGTCGGCCCCCACCGTCTTCTCCGACGACGGCAACGTCCTCGGCATCACCGTCGCCGGACACCACTACGCGCTCTTCGCGCCGACCGGCAGCGACTGGTCGGTCTCGGGCTCCACCGTCACTGCCGGACTCGGCGACAAGGACTACTTCTCGCTCGCGCTCCTGCCCTCCGAGGACGCGCTCGCGACCTACGCCAAGTACGCCTTCAGCTTCGTCACCGGCTCCACGACGAGCTGGAACAGCGAGGGCGGCGACGTCCAGGCGACGTACACCCTCACCACCGAGCCCCAGGAGGGCACCGAGAAGGGCACGCTCCAGGCCCTCTACCGGCACCAGTGGCTCAACACGAGCGACGAACTCACCCCGTACACCTATGTGTCACCGCGCGGCACGATGAAGGTGCGCGAGTCCACCACCTTCACCACCCGCCAGCAGGCATCCGGTGTGCTGCCCGCGCTGCCGGAGTCCAGCGGGGTCGACACGGCCGCGCTCAAGGCGCAGCTGGACGAGGTGGTGAACGCCGGCGACCCGTTCTCGGGCGCCACGGACACCTACTGGACGGGCAAGGCGCTCGGCCGGCTCGCCCAACTGGCCCCGATCGCCGACCAGATCGGCGAGACCGCGACGCGCGACAAGATCGTGGATCTGCTCAAGGGCCGTCTGGAGGAATGGTTCACGGCGGGCGGCGCCAGTGAGTTCAGCTACGACAACGACTGGAAGACGCTGACCGGTTACCCCGCCTCGTACGGCAGCGACACCGAACTCAACGACCACCACTTCCACTACAGCTACTACGTCTACGCCGCGGCGATCGTCGCCCAGTACGACCAGGCGTGGGCCGCCGAGTCCGCCTGGGGCGGCATGGTCGAGACGCTGGTACGCGACGCGGCCAACCCGAGCCGGACGGACAGCGACTTCCCGTTCCTGCGCGGGTTCGACGTGTACGCGGGCCACAGCTGGGCCTCCGGACACCAGGGCTTCGCCGCGGGCAACAACCAGGAGTCGTCGTCGGAGTCCGTCAACCTCAGCGCGGGACTGGTCCTCTGGGGCTCGGCGACGGGCAACGACGAGCTGCGTGACCTGGGTTCGTATCTGCTGGCCACCGAGTCGGAGGCGATCGGCCAGTACTGGTTCGACGCCGACCAGGAGGTCTTCCCGGCCGAGTTCGCGCGCGGCACGGTCGGCATGGTGTGGGGGAGCGGCGGCGCGTACTCCACCTGGTGGACCGCGAACCCCGAGGAGATCCACGGCATCAACGTCCTTCCCGTGACCGGGGGTTCACTCCATCTGGGCCGTGAGAAGGAGGCCATCGGCCGCAACATCGCCGAGATGGAGGAGCAGAACGGCGGGCCCGCCGTCGAATGGCGCGACATCCTCTGGGAGTTCGAGGCGATCTCCGACCCGGCGGGGGCCAAGGCCAAGTGGGACGCGGGCCAGGCTGCCCTGTCCCCGGAGGCGGGCGAGTCCAAGGCCCATGTCCACCACTGGATCGGCACCCTCGACGCGGTCGGCGCCCCCGACCCGACCGTGACCGGGTCGATCCCGACCTCGGCCGTCTTCACCAAGGGCGGGGTGAGCACATACGCCGCGCACAACTTCGCGTCGACGGAGCAGACGGTCACCTTCTCGGACGGCACGACGCTCACGGTGCCCGCCCGCTCCACGGCGAGCACCACCGGCTGATCGCACCCGAGGTCACCACGACCGGCGACCTCGCCCACCCCCCACCCGCGGCGGGTCCCGGCCCGAGACGACTCTCAGGCCGAGGCCCGCCGCACCAGCGTCGTCGGCGTGATCACAGACGCGGGCGCCCGCGTCTCCTCGCTGTCCTTGTCGAGCCCGCGCAGCAGCAGCCTGGCCATCAGCCGGCCCTGCCCCTCCACGTCCTGCCGGATCGTGGTCAGCGGCGGATCCGTGTCCTCGGCGATGGACACCATGTCGTCGAAACCGACCAGCGCCACCTCGTCGGGCACCGCGATTCCGCGCTCGCGCAGCACCCGCAGCGCACCGGACGCCATCAGGTCGTTGGCCGCGAACACCGCGTCCAGGTCGGGCCGTCGGTCCAGCAGGTCCTTCATCGCCCGCGCGCCGCTCTCCACCGTGAACTCGCCCTCGGTGATCAGGGCGGGGTCGGCGTCCAGGAGTACGTCGCGGTAGCCGTCGAGCCGGTCTGTGGACGAGGTCTGGTCGCGCGGACCCGCGATGTGCGCGATGCGCTCGCGCCCGAGATCGCGCAGATACTGCACGGCCGCCCGCGCGCCGCCGCGATTGTCGGCGTCCACGTACGGCACGCCCTGATCGCTGGGGGCCGACGTCCAGCTCGGCCGGCCGCCGTAGACCGTCGGCGTCCCCGACCGGCGGATGATCGCCGGCAGCGGGTCGTCGATGTGCAGCGAGAAGGCGAGGGCGCCGTCGACATGGCCGCCCGCCAGATAGCGGGCGATCCGTTCGAAGTCGCCGGGGCCTTCGAGCAGGAGCAGTACCAACTGGGTGTCGTGGGCGGTCAGTTCCTTGCTGATGCCGCGTATCTGCTGCGAGAAGAACGGGTCGGAGAAGATCCGGATCTCCGGCTCGGCGATGATCACCGCGACCGCGCCGGTCCGCCGGGTCACCAGCGTGCGGGCCGCGTGGTTCGGCACGTACCCCAGTTCCTCCACGGCCCGCAGCACCTTGTCGACGAGCGGCTGCCGCACCCCGGCACCGCCGTTGACGACCCGGGACGCGGTGGCCCGGGAGACGCCGGCACGTGCCGCGACGGCTTCCAGTGTGGGCCGGGACCCAGGTGACTGCTCGGGCAAGGCGGGTGCTCCTCCTCGGTGGCCGCGCGGCTGGGCACGGCCCTGTTCCGGCCGGTGGACATTCCGGTCGAACGGGCGACGTCCACGCTCTGGACGGACCCGGCGGCGGGGGACGGATGACCGTACGGGCAGCCGGGACCGGTACAGGGTATCCGCTGCCCCCTCCACGCAGAGAGCGCTCCCTGGAGCTCGTACACCCGCCTCAGCAGGGACGGCGCGCATTCCCCGACATCCGGCTGATCGCGGACAGCCCTCTGTCGCACCGTTGTTCACCGGAGTACGTTTCCGCACCAAGGGAATTCCGTTCACGGGGCATCCGTTCTTCGGGCCGCCCCGCCGAGCCTCGGAGACCGCACCTGATGACGTCCCGGATTCGCACGCTCGTCCTGTCGGTGGCGGCAGCCGCCCTCGTCGTTCCCCTCACCGCACTTCCCTCGTCGGCCGTCACCGCAGCCCCGGCCGACACACCGCCCCGTACGGGCTTCGAAGAGAACGGCGGCGCCGACTGGACGACCCTGGCGCAGGAGCAGGAGTTCCTCGCCGCCGTCGACCGAGGCGGCGACGGAGTCACCGTCAGCACCATAGGCACCACCAAGCAGGGCCGCCCGCTCAACCTCGTCGAGCTGGGCAACAAGCGCTCGGTGACCAGCCTGCTGCTCATCTGCAGCCAGCACGGTGACGAGCCGTCGGGCCGGGAGGCCTGCCTCACCACCGTCCGCGACCTGGCTTATCCCAAGGACCGCGCGACGAAGCGCTTCCTGGACCGTACGAGCGTCCTTGTCGTCCCCACCGCCAACCCCGACGGCCGCGCCGCCGACACCCGCGGCAACTCCGACGGCGTCGACATCAACCGCGACCACATCGCGCTCAAGACGGCGGAGGGCCGCACCATGGCCGCCCTCACGCGCGACCGCGAGCCCGACGTCATCTACGACCTGCACGAGTACGGGGCCACCCCGCCGTACTACGACAAGGACCTCTTCGACCTCTGGCCGCGCAACCTCAACACCTCGTCGCGGGTGCACAAGGAGGCCCAGACCCTGTCGGAGGCGTACGTACGCCCGGCCGCCCGCGACGGCGACCACTCCATCGGCACCTACGGCATCTGGACCGACCCCGTCACCGGCGACCCGATCAGACAGACCGCGGGCGACGGCCAGGAGCGCATTCTTCGCAACGCCTCCGGCGTCAAGCACTCCGTCGGCCTGCTCATCGAGAGCCGTGTCGATCCCAAGTCCGAGGCCGAGGAGAACGACCCGTCGCTGAACCACCGGCGCCGGGTCGACAGCCAACTCGACTCCCTGAAGGGCCTGTTCGGCTACGCCGACGAGCGCCGCGTACAGATCGCCGCCGCTACCGCGCTCTCCCGCACCGCCGGACTGCTCGACCACGGCACCGTCTACCTCGGCGGCGGCGACAACGAGCCCGCGACCCCCGAGGACACCCTGGAGAACCCGCCCTGCGGGTACCGGCTCGACGCCACCCAGTACGCGGATGTGAAGGACGAACTGGCGTTGCACGGCGTCAAGGCCCTGCCCTCGCGCGGTGACGGCGCCTTCGTGCCGCTGCGTCAGTCCCAGCGCAAACTCATCCCGCTTCTCCTCGACGGTCGCGCCACCTACCACCTCACCGTCGGACAACCCGTGACGACTTGTTGATAGAAAGAGACCCAGGTCACATGCGCTGAGGCGGAACGCAGCCCCGGCGCATGCTCCGCGAAACCCCGAAAGGTGTTGCCCGTGCCGAAGGACGCAGAGAAGTCGGGAGCCGAAGGAGGTCCCCCGCCGGTCATGACCGGCGAGCCGGGCCACCCCCAGGAATCCCAACACCCCCAGACCGACCGGGTCGTGTTCGGTGTCACCGCCGTCCTCACGCTCGCCTTCGTCATCTGGGGCTCCGTCGGCACCGACTCCTTGGAGGACGCGTCCAGCTCCATGCTCTCCGGCCTCATCCACAACGGTGGTTGGGCCTTCGTCCTGGTGGCCTCGGGCTTCGTCGTCTTCGCCCTCTGGCTGGCGATCAGCCGGTACGGCAAGATCACCCTCGGTGACGAGGGTGAGAAGCCCGAGTTCAGGACCATCTCCTGGGTCGCGATGATGTTCAGCGCCGGCATGGGCATCGGCCTGATGTTCTTCGGCGTGAACGAACCGCTCACCTTCTTCACCGACCCGCCCCCCGGCACCAACCCCCCGGACGCGGCGGCGGCCACCGAGACGGCCATGGCCACCACGCTGTTCCACTGGACCCTGCACCCCTGGGCCATCTACGCGGTGGTCGGTCTCGCCATCGCGTACAGCACCTTCCGGCGCAAGCGCCGCCAGACGATCAGCGCGGTCTTCGTGCCGCTCATCGGAGAGAAGCACGCGTACGGCACCACGGGACGCGTCATCGACATCCTCGCCATCTTCGCGACGCTCTTCGGCTCGGCCGCCTCGCTGGGCCTCGGCGCGCTCCAGATCGGCAGCGGATTCACCGAGCTGAACTGGCTCGACTCCGTCAGCACCGGGCTCCTCGTCGCCATCATCGCCGTCCTGACCCTGGCGTTCGTCGCCTCGGCGGTCTCGGGCGTCGAGAAGGGCATCCAGTGGCTCTCCAACACCAACATGGTGCTGGCGCTGATGCTGGCCCTGTTCGTGTTCATCCTCGGTCCGACCGTCTTCGTGCTCGACCTGCTGCCGACGTCGATCGCGTCCTACTTCGGCGACCTCGCCCAGATGGCGGGCCGCACCGAGGCCAGCAGCGGCCGGGGAGTCGCCGAGTGGCTGGGGAGCTGGACGGTCTTCTACTGGGCCTGGTGGATCTCCTGGACGCCCTTCGTCGGCATGTTCATCGCACGCATCAGCCGCGGCCGGACGATCCGTCAGTTCGTGGGCGGCGTCATCCTCGTACCGAGCACCGTCAGCCTGATCTGGTTCGCGATCTTCGGCGGATCGGCCATCAGGCTCCAGGAGGACAAGGGCCGGCTCACGAAGGAGGCGACGCCCGAGGGCCAGCTCTTCGCACTGCTCCAGGACTTCCCGATCGCCACCGTCACCAGCCTGCTGGTAATGATCCTCGTCGGCATCTTCTTCGTCTCCGGCGCCGACGCCGCGTCGATCGTGATGGGCACCCTCTCCCAGAAGGGCCACTTCGAAGCGAGCAAGTACGTGATCGTCTTCTGGGGTGTGCTGACCGGCGCCGTCGCCGCGGTGATGCTGCTCGTCGGCAACGGCCAGGGCGACGCGCTGCAAGGGCTCCAGAATCTGACCATCCTGGTGGCCGCGCCGTTCGCGCTCGTCATGATCGGGATGTGTGTGGCGCTGATGCGCGACCTGCGCCGCGACGCGCAGATCGTCCGCGGCGAGCGGGGAGTCGAGGTCGTGGAGTCGGCCGTCATCGCCGGTCACCAGCAGTACGACGGCGACTTCGAGATCCAGATCGGCCCGACGCCGGAGGACGAGCCGACCGGAAGCACGACGGAGAAGTCGGCGCCACGCTGATCCGGCCGGTGCGTACGGGGGCCGCCCGGCGGGTTCACCCCGCCAGCCGGGCGGCCTCCTCCGCACAGCCCCACGCCACGGTGACGCCCGCGCCGCCATGACCGTAGTTGTGCACCAGCCGTGTGCCGCCCGGCAGTTGGACCGCCTCGACCCGTACCCGCGCCCGCGCGGGGCGCAGCCCCACCCGGTGCGCGAGCACCCGCGCGCCCGCCACCTCCGGCCGGAACGCGGCGCAGCGCTCCACGATGGCGGCGGCGGTCGCCGGGTCGGGGCGCGTGTCCCACGCGTGGTCCTCGGCGGTGCCGCCGAGAATCAGCCCGAACGGCTGCGGGAAGAGGTACGACGTACCGGCCGCGTCCCCGGAGGCCGACACCAGCCACTCCTCGATCCCCGGGTTCTCGACCACCACGAGCTGCCCGCGCACGGGGAACACCGAGGCGTCCGGCACCAGTTCACGGGCGCCGAGACCCGAGCAGTTGACCACGACGGGGGCCTGCGCGGCCGGCTCCTCCAGAGAGCCGGCCGTACGCCGCTCCACGCTCCCGCCGGCGGCGCGCAGCCGCTCCTCCAAGTACCGCAGATGCGCGGGCATGTCGATCAGCGGCAGCCGGCCGCGCAGCGCCTGGGCGCACCCGTCCGGCAACTCGTCGGGACGTGCCTCCCGCAGCTCGGGGAGTTCGGCGGCCCAACTCCCCAGCCCGCTCAGCGCGGTGCCGGTCATCAGCCCCGCCGCCACGCGTACGCCCGTCGCCGCGGGATCGCGCGCCAGCGCCACGTACTCGCGCAACGACCGCAGGGACCAGGGGTCGACCCGCGCGGCGGGCTCTATCCGGTACGGCCAGAACAGCGCGCCCGCCACCGCCGACGTGGTGCGCGGGGCGGGGTCCCGCGACCACACGCGGACGCGTCGGCCCCGCTCGGCGAGCACGACGGCGGTCGTCAGCCCGACGACGCCGCCACCGACCACGATCACGGTGTCATCCATGCCTCGCGAGCGTACGCACCGGACGGCGCCCTCCGTCAGACAGTTGCCTGACGGAGGGGTAATCCGGTGGACAGCCCGGTGGCCGGGCGGCGAAGCTCGTTCCGGTACCGATCGACCGACGATGGCCCCGGCGAGCCGCGAATCGCCGTACGACATGAACCCACAGCCACGGAGGCCGGCCTCCTCGCGCCGATGACCGCGATCCGCCCCCGCACCCCCGGCGAACTGCGCCGCAGCCGCCGCCCACGCGCCCACTCCTGCTGGGACCATCTCTACGCCGCGCCGCTGTGGCCCCTGCACGGCGCCAACCTCGGCACCCTCGCCCGCACCTGCGACGCGGTCGGCGCCTGCCTCGCCCTGCCGCGCTTCTCCTGGGTCCCGGAGGCGCTCGCACGCGGCAACACCCTGCGCAGACCCCTGTGCGTCCACTGGACGGGCGACCCGCTCGGCTGGCTCGCCAGGCAGCGGGAGCGCGGGGCGCGCGTCGTGGGGGTCGAGCTGGCCGACGAAGCGGTACGCCTGGCGGACCTGCCCGCCGCCCGGCAGCCCACCGTGATGGTCCTCGGCCACGAACAGCACGGCATCCCACCCGAAGCCCTGGACCTGCTGGACACCTGCGTGGAAATCCCCATGCTCGGCACGGGCGCCAGCCTCAATGTCGCCGTCGCCGGCAGCCTGGCCCTCTACAAACTGGCGGGCCTCCTCTGACCACCGGCGCAACTCCCGCGCCCCCCCAGGCCGTGTCTTCGAAGTCGGGCCCCGCCTTGCAGGCGGACGGCGCTACTTCGAAGACACGACCTAGAATCGACGGTCTGATGACTGCCACTCTCGTCGCCAAGAATCTCGCCGCAGGCCACGGCGACCGCTCACTCTTCGCGGGACTCGACCTCGTCGTCGCGCCCGGTGACGTGATCGGTCTCGTCGGGGTCAACGGAGCTGGGAAGTCGACCCTGCTCCGGTTGCTCGCCGGGCTCGACACCCCCGAGGACGGGGCGCTGAGCCTGTCCCCGCCCACCGCCACCGTCGGCCACCTCCCGCAGGAGCCCGAGCGGCACCCCGGCGAATCCGTGCGGGGCTTCCTCGCGCGGCGTACGGGCGTCGCCGACGCCCAGGCCACCCTCGACGCGGCCACCGAGGCCCTGGTCGACGGCGCGCCCGGTTCGGACGACGCGTACGCCGCCGGCCTGGAGCGCTGGCTCGGACTCGGCGGCGCCGACCTCGACGAGCGCGCGGAGGAAGTGGTCGCGTCCCTCGGTCTGACCGTCGGCCTCGACCAGCCGATGACCGCCCTCTCCGGCGGTGAGGCCGCCCGTGCCGGCCTGGCGTCCCTGCTGCTCTCCCGCTACGACGTCTTCCTCCTGGACGAGCCGACCAACGACCTCGACCTCGACGGACTCGAACGCCTCGAATCCTTCGTCACCGGCCTCCGCGCGGGCACGGTCGTCGTCAGCCACGACCGCGAGTTCCTGACCCGCACCGTCACCAAGGTCCTCGAACTCGACCTGGCCCAGCAGCAGGTGAACCTCTTCGGCGGCGGCTACGCGGCGTATCTCGAAGAGCGCGAGCGGGCCAGGCAGCACGCCCGCGAGGAGTACGACGAGTACGCCGACAAGCGCTCGGCGCTCCAGGGCCGGGCCCAGATGCAGCGCTCCTGGATGGACAAGGGCGTCAAGAACGCGCGCCGCAAGGCCACGGACAACGACAAGATCGGCCGCAAGTTCCGCTCCGAGTCCACGGAGAAGCAGGCGGCGAAGGCCCGCCAGACCCAGCGCCAGATCGAACGCCTGGACGCCGAGGCCGTCGACGAGCCCCGCAAGGAGTGGGAACTCCGGATGGAGATCGCCTCGGCGCCGCGTTCCGGTTCGGTGGTCGCGACCCTGAACGGCGCCGAAGTCCGGCGCGGCGACTTCCACTTCGGACCCGCCTCGCTCCAGATCGACTGGGCGGACCGGATCGCCATCACCGGCGCGAACGGCGCGGGCAAGTCCACCCTGCTGGCGCTCCTCCTCGGACGGCTCTCACCCGACGAGGGCGCGGCCTCGCTCGGCTCGGGCGTGGTGGTCGGCGAGGTCGACCAGGCCCGCGCGCTGTTCCACGGCCCGGAGACGCTGCTCGACGCGTTCTGCGCGGCGGTCCCGGACACGGAACCGGCCGAAGTCCGCACGCTGCTGGCCAAGTTCGGCCTCAAGGCGGCCCACGTACTGCGCCCGGCGACGACGCTCTCCCCGGGCGAACGCACCCGCGCGGCCCTGGCGTTGCTCCAGGGCCGCGGAGTGAACCTCCTGGTCCTGGACGAACCGACGAACCACCTGGACCTCGCGGCGATCGAACAATTGGAGTCGGCACTCGACTCGTACGAGGGAACCCTGCTCCTGGTGACCCACGACCGCCGGATGCTGAGCTCCGTAAGGACGGACCGCCGAATCGAGGTCAGCGCGGGCAAGGTGACGGAGGCCTGACGGAGTCGCCCAGGCACCGGGGCCGGAATTACCGCGGGCCTGTGATCGGGTGTCGACCGCTGTGGCGGGCACCACCGTGCCACCACAAATTGATAAGAACCTGTCTACTACTGAACTTTTCGTAAGTTCGCTTGGTTGGTGGGCGGATGGTCAAGCCGGTGTGGGAGAGGAAGGACCACGGCAGTTCCACCGGGTTCAGCTCGGGAGCGTAGGCGGGCAGCCGTTCCAGGGCCGGCCGGTCCTGTTCGGCGGCCCAGGCTCGCATCGCCCGGCTCCAGTGGGCGGACAGGCCGTCCCGGACCAGGACCACCCGCTCGCCGCGGTGGAACACCTTCATCCGCTCCAGGACCTCGATGAGCCCGGCGGTGTCGTAGCTGCCGGGCTTGAGATGGAAACACAGGCGGGCCCCGCGATCGGGGTCGGCTCCAGCCGAGCCGGCCGGTCATCCGCCAACTCAGGCCGCGACAAGCGAAGAAGGGAGGAACCAGCCGCAGAGGGCGAAGGTTGACAAGCCACCCCGACAGCCTCCCACCCACACAGCCACCACACCCACCGAACTTACGAAAAGATCAGTAGTAGAAACACCAGGGTCGCTACCGGGCGCCGGCGTCACCCGGACGCCAGCTTCAGCGCCGCCCGGACCCCGGCGGTGACCCGCTTCCTCTTCGGCACGCGCGTCTGACACTATGTCGCGAAGATCTCGTAACGGGTGCGGTGCTGGGGGTGGCATGGTGCGCGCGGGGGACCTCCTGGAGGGTCGCTACCGGCTCGAATCCAAGCTGGGACAGGGCGGGTTCGGCACGGCTTGGCGTGCGCTCGATCAGCGCATCAATCGCGCGGTCGCGGTGAAGACAGGGTTTCCGGACACCGAGGACGCCGCGCGGCGCTTCGTGCGGGAGGCGGAGCTGGCCGGAGCCCTCTCGCACCCGAACATCGCGATGATCCATGATGTCGGCCAAGTCGACTGGGATGGGCGGCTGTTGGTCTACTTGGTCATGGAGCTGGTTCCCGGCACCGACCTGACCCACGTCATCGAGCAGGGCCTCCCGCCCTTCGACGTGTCCGTCGACTGGGCGCGCCAGATGTGCGGAGCCCTGGCTGCAGCGCACGACGCGGGCATCGTGCACCGCGACATCAAGCCCGCGAATGTGGTCGTCACGGGGACGGGCACAGTCAAGGTCCTGGACTTCGGCATCGCCAAGCGTCAGGACAGCGCTCAGACCGCCCTCACCGGCGAGGGGGGAATGATCGGCTCCTTGCAGTACATGGCCCCGGAGCGCTGGCACGGAGGTCCGGTCGACGGCCGCGCGGACCTCTACTCCCTCGGCTGCGTCCTCATGGAGCTGTGGACGGGTCAACTCCCGTACCTGGGGCGGGAGTTGCACGAGCTGTACGCCCAGCACGCACACACGCAGCCGCCCCTCCCGAGCGCGATACGCCCAGGCCTGCCCCCGGCGGCCGACCGCCTGGTCCTCGACCTGCTGGCCAAGGATCCCACCGACCGCCCCGCCCACGCCCAGGAGGTGGCCCGCCGCCTGGAACTGCTGACCGGGGGAGCGCCGACCCTCACGGTGGTCGCCGCACCCCCCGCCCCCGCGTACCCGCCGACACTCCTGGCCCCCGCCCCTGCTGCCGACCCCGACCCGGTCCGCGCCACCCTGCGCCGCAGGCTCGACCAGATCATGGCGCTGCCCCCGGACTCAGACAGGGTGGAGTTCCTTGAACTCCTGGACACCCTGATCCCGGAGGCGCAACGGGAGTTGGGACCGGACCATCGAATCACCACGGAAGCCATGCTCGTACGGGCCAGAGGGGTGCCCGACCACGCCGGTCTGACCCGCATCATCCCCAAACTGGCCAGGGTCTTCGGCGCGGAGGACAGGCGCACCATCGAGGCCCGGGTGACCATCCTCGGCGCCGGCGCGTCCAGGGGTGAGAGGCCGGTCTTCCCGGAACTCAAAGAGCTCATCGACCTGTCGACGCGCGTCCTGGGCCCCTATGATCCGGTCACCCTGCGCGCCCGCGCTTCACTGGCTCTGGGCCGGTGCGACCCCAAGGTGACCACCGACGTCGAGGCGGCCCGACACGCCTTCCTCGAACCCTTGTTGCCCGACCTCACCAGGGGATTGCCCGAGGACGACCCCATCCGCTGGGAAGCACACCGCCTCGCGGCCCACGCCGCGTACTCCGCCAAGGACTACGAGACGGCCGCACGCCTCTTCGACGAGCTGATCCCGCTCAATCGGGCGGTCATGAAGAGCGACATGGGCCCGGAATTCGTACTCCAACACTCCCGCAGTGTCGGCGAGTCGGGTGATCCCGCACGAGCCGCGGCGATGCTCGCCGAACTCATCCCCCGCATCCCCAGCAGATCTGGGTACACAAACCCGCTCGCGGAGGAGGCGCACCGCCTCCACTCCCGTTACAAGCGCAGGGCAGGCCGTGCCGGGGGCGACAGCGCCGGGAAGCGACGACGTTCCTGGTTCGGCTAGGGCGTGTCCGGCGGATCTTCGCGGATAGCCTGGGGCGTCTGGTGCGGTGCATCGCAAGGCGGAGGATCGTCCTCGTACTGGGCGTACGTGGA
>NZ_JBHXRX010000097.1:0-22885 GCF_042714995.1 Streptomyces sp. NPDC058665 | reverse complement strand
GCCTCCGCCGGACAGCCCGGGACCAAACCCGCGCCCTCGCCCTTCTCGGCCTCACGTGATCAAAAGGGACGAGGCCCGACTACGCCGAGGCCCTGCGCCACGCCCGCCTTGGCCTGCGCATTGTCGCCGGCGATGAAGACGTTGGGCCGGCCCTTCTCCAGGACATTACGGAAAACGGTGTTGAATGCCTTCACCACGCTCGCACTGGCCGGGGCCACCTTGGCGACTTCCCGCGCGATCGACGTCTCCTCGCTGTGGGCCAGTCCGTCGAACGTGGCGTTGAAGGGGTTGCTGATGTCGACGATGACCTTGCCCGCGAGGGCGTCTCCGTATTCGGCGACGACCGGAACGACACCGTCGTACAACAGGGCCGTGATGACGATGTCCCCGGCCGGGACGGCGCCCCACTTGCCCGTCGTCGCGCCGCCGCCCAGAGCCTTGGCCAGGTCATCGGCCTTGGATTGATCGCGTCCCATGACCTCGACGGTGTTGCCGCCCGCCACCGCGAGCGTGCCGATGGTACGGGCCATGTTCCCCGTACCGATGAGGGTGATGCTGCTCATGAGGTGTGCTCTCTTCCTGTTCTCAAGGTGTCGCTTCAGATGGCGGTGGTGCCGCCGTCGGTGACCAGTTCCAGGCCGTTGACGTAACTGGAGTCGTCGGAGGCGAGGAACAGGGCGACGGTGGCGATTTCTTCGGGGCGACCCATCTTTCCGCGGGGGATGAGGGACTCGAATGCGGACTTGCTTGCCTCGTCGAACAGTTCTTCCTGTTTGGCGGTGGCGACCTGGCCGGGGGTCAGGACGTTGACCCGGATCTTGCGGTCGCCCAGTTCGTTGAGCCAGACGCGGGCCCAGGCCTGCTGGACGGCTTTGCTTCCCGCGTAGAGGCTCCAGCCGGGGAAGGCGCCGAGGGAGGCGTTGGATCCGGTCATGAGGATCGAGCCGTTGTCGTTGATCAGCGGCAGCGCCTTCTGCACGGTGAACAGGGTGCCGCGCGCGTTGAGCCAGAAGGCGCGGTGGAACTGTTCCTCGGTGATCTCGCCGAGGACGGCGGGTTCGCCCATTCCGGCGCTGGCCCACAGCACGTCGATCGAGCCCTTTTCCCGCTTGACGGTGTCGTACAAGCGGTCCAGGTCGTCCAGTTCGGCCGCGTCACCCTGGACGGCGGTGACGTTGCGGCCGATCACCTTGACGGCGTCGTCCAGTGCTTCCCGCCGCCGGGCCTGGATGAAGACGTGCGCCCCTTCCTCGACGAACAGTTTGGCGCCGGCCAGTGCCATGCCGGTGGATCCGCCGGTGATCACCGCTACCTTGCCATCGAGCTTTCCCACGGTCACTCCATTGAATTGATGGGTATCCGAAAAAGTGTGCCCATTCCGGGCCTGGGCCCGGCTGTCAAGTTCCGATGTCGAATTCTTGTGCCGAATTCGCTTCGACCCCAATAGGCCCCTATTCAGGCTGCCATTGGCCTGAGTGGGTGTCCAAGACTTCTTTTAGCGGTGGTGATACCCTGAAGGCATTACCGGACTGGGAGACGCCATGGATCTGGATCTGCGCAAATTGCGTTACTTCGCCGCCGTGGCCGACCAGTTGCACTTCGGCCGCGCAGCCGATGAGCTGCATATCGCGCAGCCGGTGCTCAGCCGGCAGATCCGCGCGCTCGAGCAGGATCTCGGCGCCTCGCTGTTCACCAGGGATCGCCACGGCGTAGCGCTGACCGACGCGGGCCGACAGCTGCTGGCCGATGCCGGTCCGCTGCTCGCCTCCGCGCACGCGGTCCGCCGCCGGGTGTCCGTGGCAGCCCGTGGCAGCCGGCGGCTGATGGTCGGTTTCCGGGCCGGCATCCCGGTCATCCCGGCGGCGCGGGCATTCGAGGCCCGGCACCCGGACGTGGTCGTGGACGTGCAGCGGATCGAATGGGACGAGCAGGCCCCGATGCTGCTCGACGGCCGCATCGACGTCGGCTATGTGCGGCTGCCCATCGACGAGGCCGGCCTGCACGTCACCCCGCTCTACACCGAGCCGCGGGTGGCGGTGCTGCCCGCCGGCCACCGGTTGGCCGGCAAGGAGGAGGTCACCGAGGCCGACCTGGCCGGCGAACCGCTGGTCTGGCATGCCGACCCGAGCACGCAGCCCACCAGGCGCCCGCACCCTAACGCCGGGTACCTGGTGCGCGGGGTGGACGAGACGCTCGAGCATGTCGCGGCCGGCCGGGGCATCTCGTTCCTGGCCCGTTCGGCGTCCGTGTTCTACTCACATCCGGAAGTCGTCTATGTGCCCATCCCGGATCTGGCGCCCGACCAGGTGTGTCTCGCGGCGGCGGCATCGCGCACCTCGCCGGTGGTCGATGACTTCTTCACCGCGGCTCAGGCGACGGCCGAGATCACGGCGGAATGTGGGAACCATGAAATGTGGCAGCTTGGAAGCGATGCCGTTTCAAAGCGCGGTTGAGCAGGCCGACTGACAACAGCAGGGCCAAAGCTCGGTCTGGTGCGGTGCGTCGCAAAGCGCCGAAGTGCCCGCAGGGCGGTTTCCTGTGGGCACTTCGGCAACGCGGCGAGGTGCCGCCCGCCTCGGCAGCGGCTGATGTCGGCTCAGAGGCTTGATCCACCGGTGGCGTCGATCGTCTGCCCGGTGATCCATCGGGCGCCGTCGCTCGCGAGATAGCTGATGATGTCGGCGACGTCCTCGGGGGTGCCGATCCTGCCGAACGCGGACACCTTGGCCGCACCGTCCCGGGCGCCTGGTGCGTCGATCCAGTCGGCGTTGAGGTCGGTGTCGATGATGCCGGGCGCAACCGAGTTGACGGTGATCCCGCGCCCCGCGAGCTCCGGGGAGACCGCGTGCAGGACTCCTTCCAGTCCGGTCTTGGAGGCGGTGTAGGCGAGGTGGGTCGGTGCCGCGACGCGGGTGTAGCCGGTGGAGACGGCGATCACGCGGCCGTTCTCGTTCAAGGAGTCCGCGAGGTGGTGGAGCAGGAACAGCGGCGCGGTGAGGTTGACCGCCTGCACTCGGGCGTACGTATCGGGGTCGAGTTCGGTGAGGGTCTGCGCACCGTTGATCCCCGCGTTGCTCACGAGCACATCGGTGCCGGTGAAGTCGTGCTCGCTCACCGCGCGAGTCCACTCCCGCGCTATCGCGGCGGACGCGGCTTCGCCTTCGGCGAGGTCGGCCTGGATCAGCACCGGAGTCGCTCCGAGCGCCCGAACGCGCTCGGCGGTCGTCTCCGCGGCGGCCTGGTCGTGGCCGTAGTGGATGCCGACGAGCGAGAAGCCGTCGCGGACGAGGGCTGCTGCCGTGGCGGCGCCGATGCCTCGGGACGCGCCGGTGATCAGAGCTGTGGATCGGGTCATGATTCCCCCGTAGTGATCGTTACGAAATACGTGCGTGGGATACCGTAGCAGTCACTATGGAAATGACGCGCAAGGCAGGACGCCCACGGGCGTTCGACCCCGACGAGGCACTGCGTCGCGCCCTGATGGTCTTCTGGGAGCGCGGCTACGAGGGCGCGAGCATGACCGCGCTGCAGGAGGCGACCGGGCTGACCGCACCGCAGCTCTACCGGGCGTTCGAGTCCAAGGAGCGCCTGTTCGAGCGGGTGGTGCGGCTGTACCAGGACGAGTACGGCTTCGGCATCCGCTCGGGCATCCCGCTCGCCGAGGCGGTCGTCGAGTATCTCGACCGCGCGGCCCGCGAGTTCACCACCGGACCCGGCCGCGGATGCCTCGTGTCAACCGGCCTGCTCGCGACCGGACAAGACGCCCGGGCCGCCGCGGCGATCTGCCGGGCGGAACGCGATCACGCTCTTACCGGTCTGCGCCAACGCGTCGCCGACGCGGTCGCGCGGGGGGAACTTGCCGAGACAGCCGATGCCGCTGGGCTCTCCCGCACCATCGGGGCACTGATCCAGGGCATGTCGGTTCAGGCCCGAGACGGGGCCGGATACGAGGAACTGGCGCACATCGTGACCGCGGCGCAGACACTGCTCGCCGCCGCCTCCAAGGGCTGAGAACCGGGGTGGGTCCGAGGTGGGCCCTCGGTCTCACGCCCAGCGCAGTCGGTTGCCGGTTGAGTTGCGGGACAGGAAGAGGGTGAGATACGCCTGCCCCGCCATGGCGCCGATGCGGTGTTCGCGCCCGTAGTACGTGTTCTCCGAGGTGGCGCCGTAGGTGCGGCCGTCCGTGAAGCGTGACATGAGGGAGAGCTGTGCGTTGTTGTGCAGCCGTTCCCACTTCGCCGCGGCCGGGTCGATGCCGGTGTCCTGGCCGGTGAGGGTGACCAGGAGGTCGAAGTTGCCGAAGTAGAAGGGGAAGTGCGTGCCCCAGTCGTTGCCCTCGGGGTAGTAGATCTCCGCCGAGTTCTCGCGGTAGATCGGGCTGGTGCCTCCGCCGGGCAGCGGGAAGGGCTTGTCCACCAGTGCGGCGTAGGTGTGGGTGATGTTGTGCAGGGCGGCCTTCGGAGCCGCCCGGTTCGCGAGGCCGAAGACGAAGCCCTGGTAGAGGCTCTGGTCGAACGCCACCATGTACAGGGGATGCAGGCGTGCGTGGTTGTGAAGTGTTCCGTCGTCGGCGATGTTCGTGCCCCGCAGCCAGGTCGACAGCCGGATGCCGTTGATCGTCCTGTCGCTGGTCAGATCGGCCGGTCTGGCCGCAGCGGCCAGCAGGAGTTCGACGTTGCGGCGCGTCCAGCGGGCTGCGTTGGGGTGGTTCGGCATCATCACCGCGGCCAGCGAGAGCGCGGCGGCGCTCCAGTTGTCCTCCTCCGCCTTGCTGTCGCCGGGAGTGACGACAGTGCCGTCGCGGCGGGTCATGTAGAGCTGCTCGCCGCCGGTGCCGATGAGGTGGACATCGTTGCCTGTGGTCAGCCGGTCGGCCTCCCAGACCAGCATGGCGGCCAGGTGATCGCGCTCGTCGGCGGCCAGCCTGTCCCAGAACAGCCAGCCGGCCAGCGCGGTGTAGTACGCCCACAGGGCGGTCTGCCAGCCGTTGCCCCAACGGGTCGCGGTGTCCGTGTTGTTGGCCCGGTGCCGGGCGGCGAGCGTACGGATGAGATTCCGGGTCCGGATGGTGGCGTTCGCGGCCGAAAGCGTCCGGGGGTCGTACGTATCGGTGACCAAGGCCGTGGTCGCGGCGACCGCGGCCATCGCGGGCAACCGGACGGCCCGCTCGTCGGTTCCCTTGAGGTCGATGTAACCGTCGGGAAGGTAGCGGGTGTACGTGGCGGCGTACCAGGGTCCGATCAGATACCGCGAACTCCCCGCGAGGATCGCCGTCACCCTCTTCCCGGCGGCATCGGCCCCTGGATACGACCCCAGACCGGGCCAGTTGACGGGGACGACGCCGCTGCCGTCCGCCGCCAGGGCGGTGCCCGTCGTCCCGGCCCCGAATACACCGGTGAGTCCGATCGCGCTTGTCGCTCCGAGGAAGCGACGTCGGGAGAGTGCAGGCAGGTCGGACATCGGCGGACTCCTCCTCGCGAGGGGCATGCCGGTCCGCTGGGGGCAGCGAGCCCGGAGGAGGTTCTCACCGGACGGCCGTGCCGCCGTCAGACCTCCCGATCATGCCCACGACAGAAAGCGCTCTCTGAGCATCGCCAGGCAGGCACCGGCCGTCAAGGGGGCGAGCAGTCCGGCCCCCTCCCCGCTCGTGCGGACCCGGTCGAACGGGGATCTACCGCGGGGATGTCAGGAAGCCGCCTGTGTCGCGTCGTGTCGGTCCTCGGTGGCGATGGCCGTGATGACGCGGGTCAGTGCGCCGTGTGCCCGTGCGGAGCTGATCCTCCCGGAGAGCGCGCCCCGGGCCAGAGCGTCACCGGCGCCGATGATCACGTGCAGACCCGCCGCGTCGATCGGTCCGGAGAGGGGTTCCAGCGCCTCGCGGCACATGGCGAGGTAGGCGTCCTCGGCTTCCTGACGCAGTCGGCTCAGGGTGGGCGAGCCCGCGAGTGCGGCGACCACATCGGCCAGCTCCCGCCCCTCCGCGAGACAGCAGTCGATGTACGCCCCCGCGACGACGCCCGCCACCACCGGCAGTTCGGGTCCGGCGTGGTCGAGCGCGACGCCGAGCATCTCGCGCTGATGAGCCTCGAACTCGCGGTACAGCTCGGCGAGGACCCCGGACCTGTCACCGAAGTGGTCGTAGACCAGCGGCTTGGTCACCCCCGCCCGCTCGGCGAGTCGTCCGAGAGTGAACTCGTCCGTACCCATGTCCCGGATGAGTTCGCGTGCCACTTCCAAGAGCTGGGCGTGACGCTTCTGCTTCGACAGGCGCCGGCGCGGGGTCGCGGCGGAGGGGTCGGGCATCATGACTCCTGCCAGTATCTACCTTTAGTAACTTACTTGTAGTAGTCTACTCCAAGTAGCTTTCGATCGCGAAGCGAGAGGACACGCGATGCCCACGCACATCAGACGCCACCCGGAGGTTCCGATGCACTCGTGCCCTGTTCGCGGCACGACCACCGAGGAAGGACGCGCCCTGTGAGGCCAGGACCCGTACTCTTCGCCGGCGGATCAGGCGTGGTGGGGCGCGCCGCCCTCACCTGGTTCCGCAAGCGCCACCCCGACGTCCCCGTGCTCGTCGGCGGCCGGAACATACAGCGAGCGCATGAAGCGGCCCGGGAGACCGGCGCCACGGGAGCGGTCGCCATCGATCTCGACCGCGCTGGCATCGGCCTCGACGACAGCAGCGATGTCTCGGCGGTGATCGCGCTTGCCCCCGACCACGCGCTCCATGGGCTGCGCTACGCCCAGGACCAGGGCATCCCCTATGTGAGCGGCAGCACCTGGCTGGCCGAGGCCGGGGCAGAGATGGCCCTGTTCGCCCACCGGCCCACCGTCCCCGTCGTGCTCGCCAGCCACTGGTACGGCGGCAGCGCGATGTTCCTCGCCCTGCGGGGCGCCGAAGAGTTCGACACACTGCGCACCATCAGAATCGGGTCGGTGCTCGACGAGCAGGACGCGACCGGTCCCGCGGCGACCGAGGACATGGAGCGCAGCGAAGGTTCGGCCGCGGCCCTGGCTCTCGAACACGGCAGGCGCGTATGGCTGGCCGGCGACGCCGCGAAGGGCAAGGTCCAGGCCATCGACGGCCGCGTGCTCGACGCCGACGCCTACGCTCCCCTGGACATCGTCAGCCTGCACGCCGCCACCCAGGCGGACAGCATTCGCTTCGACCTCGCGGTCAGCACGTCGTCGAGCCGCCGCCGCGGAGGCCCCATCGCCGCGGAAGTCACTGTCGAGCTTGAGGGTGAGGCGGACGGCAGGCCCCACGAATCACGCACCACCCTCGAATTCGCCGGAGGACAGGCATCGCTCACGGGCCTGAGCGTCGTACTCGCCCTGCCCGCTGTCCTCGGCCTGGACGGACGTACCCCTGCACAGCCCGGGATCCACCTTCCCGAGCTGCTGTCCGGCACCGACTGGTTCCTCGGCCAACTCCGCGACGCCGGTGCGACGATCCACGAAAACCTCTGACCGGTCGACGGTCGACCCGGGCGGTCAGGGGTTGCGCGGAATCACCAGGCCGGATTCGTAGGCGAGTACCACGAGTTGGGCGCGGTCGCGGGCGTGGAGCTTGGCCATGGCACGGTTGATGTGGGTCTTGGCGGTCGACGGGCTGATGACCATGCGGCCGGCGATCTCGTCGTTGGACAGGCCGTGGGCGACCAGGGTGACCGCCTCGCGTTCACGGCCGGTCAGCTCGTCCAGCCCACTGCCGACGCGGGTGGCCGGCGGCTGGGTGACGTACCGGTCGATGAGCTTACGGGTGATCGTGGGCGCGAGCAGGGCGTCTCCGCGGGCGGCGACGCGTACGGCGTGCAGGAAGTCCTCCGGGACGATGTCCTTGACGAGGAAGCCGGCGGCGCCGGCACGCAGCGCGTCGAGAACGTACTCGTCCATGCCGTAGTTGGTCAGCATGACGACGTGTACGCCGGCCAGGGCCGGATCCGCGGCGATGGCCCGGGTCGCTTCGATGCCGTCCACGAAAGGCATCTGGATGTCGATCAGCACGACGTCGGGCAGGTGCTTCCGGACGAGCGCCAATCCCTCTGCGCCGTCAGCCGCTTCGGCCACCACCTCGATGTCGTCTTCGAGGTCGAGCAGCGCGCGGAAGCCGCTGCGGATGAGCGGCTGGTCGTCGACCAGCAGGACCCGGATCACGAGGCTCCGTTCGTGGGGAGTTCGGCCTGGACGGTGAAGCCGCCCGCGCCGCACGGCTCGGTGTGCAGGTGGCCGCCCAGGGCCGTGACGCGTTCGCGCATGCCGAGCAGCCCGAGGCCGCGTGTCGGCTCGGGGCGCGGGGTGGCTGTCCCGTTGTCGTCGACGCGGATGGCGAGGGCGTCCGGCCGGTAGCCGATCAGCACGGAGGCGGTGGTCGCCGCGGCGTGCCGGGAGACGTTGGTGAGCGACTCCTGAACGATCCGGTAGGCGGTGCGGCCCACGGCGACCGGCACGGTGGCCGGGTGTCCTTCTATCGTCAGCGTCGTCTCCAGGCCGGTCATCCGGAACTGCTTCACCAGGTCGGGGATCTGGTCGAGTCCGTGCGGTGGGGTGGTGGTGTCGTCGCGCAGGGCCTCCAGGGTCACGCGCAGCTCCCGGCTCGCCTCCCGGCCGGCTTCCTGGATCGCGAGCAGGGCCTCCGGCACCTGCTCGCCCCGCCGCCGGGCCACGTGGACGGCGACCTCGGACTGCACCTTGATGACCGAGATCTGGTGCGTGAGCGAGTCGTGCAACTCCCGTGCGATGCACAGCCGTTCCTCGTCGGCCCGGCGCCTGGCGGTCTCCTCGCGGGTGCGCTCGGCTTCGTCCGCCCGCCGTTCGGCCTGCCGCACCGCCTCCCCGGCTGCGAAGGCCGCGATCAGCCAGGCGATCTCCAGGGTGTTCCGGGCCTGCGTCACGGCGTCGCGTACGGGCCCGTCCCCGGAGACCAGTGCGGTGAGGAGAAGCACAGGCGGCAGGCCCACGGATGCGGCCAGTGCGACGGTGCGGTGCCCGGCGCGTACGGCACTGTAGACAGCGACCAGATAGGAAACGGCGAGCACTTCGAACCCGGCCGTCTGGTAGGCCACCGCTGACAGTCCGGCGACAGCCAGGACCACGAGCGGTGCCCGGCGGCACGCGGCCAGCGCCAGCCCGCCGACCGCCAGCAGGGCGGAACCGAACAACTCGCGGCCCCCGGCCGGGTGCGGCCCGGACAGCCCGGTGCCCAGCAGCAGCGCTGTCACGCCCATGGCGACCGACCAGTCGGTGACCCCGGCAGGGACAGCGAACCGCCCTTTGTTCATAGGCGCACCGTAACCGGTCGCGGTGGTGGGCGAGTCCGTCTCATGAAGGAGCGGCCGGCTACCGCGTGTGCGGGTGTCCACGTTCCGCCTGCCGCGTCCGCGGTATCCGGATGCGGCGGCGACGGCAGCGGGAGGTTCCCACGTCTGCTGGACGACCGGCGGCGAGTCCGGGGCGCATGCTCAAGGCAGACGGAGAAGGAGGAGAGCTGTATGAGTGCTTCAGCTGTGCTGATGGTGGCCGCGGAGGGCGGGATCATCGGCGACGGGCGGACCGGGGCCAACCTGGCCCTCGCGGTGGGGCTGCTCGGCCTGGTGATCGGCCGGCTGGCCCAGGTCCGCGCCGGTGGCCGGATCGGCATCGGCAACGCTCGCACCGGCGGGATGTCGGCCATCGTGGTGGGGATCGTCGGCGTGGTCCTCGCGGTGCTGCACCTGGCCACCTCCAGCGGCGGCCCCGGTACCGGCAACGGGCTCGTCGGCGCCATCGTGGCCGTCCCTCTGGGGCTGGGCGCCGTGTTCCTCGGTTACCGGGCGCTGACCCGCTCTCGCGGCTCCGGTCGGCCGATCGAATGACCGTCTGCGCGTCCGCCGGCCGGCCGCCGGCCGCACCCGTGGCGGCGCCCACTCCAAGGAGCTCACCGAAACGGGGACCGTCAGGCGGAGGCGTGGGGGTGGTTCTGGTCGCACCAGGCTCGGGGTGAGATTCCGTAGGTCTGCTTGAAGATCTTGCTGAAGTGTGAGGCGTTCGCGAAGCCCCACTTGCGTCCTGTGGCCGCGATGGTCCGCAGCCGCCCGTTGGGGCCGGCGAGTTCGCGTCTGCATTCGGCCAGGCGGCGGGTACGGATCCAGTCTCCGAGGCTGATGCCCGAGCGGGACAGCACGGCGTAGAGGTGGCGTACGGAGATGCCGTGGGCGGCGGCTATCCGTGCGGCCGACAGATCGGGCTCGGCCAGGTGCTCCCGGATGTAGTGAGTGACCCGTCGGGTGAGCGTCGCCTCCAACGGCCCTTTGGCCAGGGTGGAGTTGCCGTGCTGGGACGTCAGCACGGCGCGAAGGAGTTCGACGCTGGGTGCCACGACGGCATCGGCGTCGGCACCTTGGAGCAATTCGCCGGTGACGGCCAGTTGGGAGAAGTAGCTGAAGGCGAGGCGCGCTACGGGGTTGTCGGATCCCAGGGGGACCGCGGTGATGTCTCGCAGCAACCCGTCGGGGAGCGCGAGTGCCGCGCGGGGGAAACGGATGAAGCGGTGGTCGACTCCCTCGTCGTAGAGAAGCGAGTAGGGAGCGATCGACTCGTAGACCGCGCAGTCCCCCGGCCCCAGCAGCGCCTCGCGACCGTTCTGAACCACCACGCTGCTGCCCGCCATCTGAACACCCAGGGTGACGGCCGGCTCCTCGTCCTCCCGTGCCAGCCGCTCCGTCCGGCGGAGGGTGACCGCCGTCGCCCGCGCCCAGCAGATCCTGATCGGCCCGGCGGAACCGAGCCCGATACGTACGGAGATGTCCTCAGCCGGCGGGCCGTGGTCGATATCGACCGCCACCATGGACTCCCACACCGCGTTCCGGACCACTTCCTCCCGGTCCCGCGGCGCAATGAACGCGGTGTCCAGAACCGGACTCATGAGACGGCCCCCCGCCCGCCCCGGTCATGGTCCCGGCCCGGCACCGCCTCGGCCCGCTCGCCCACAAGACCCCCTCGACATGGCCGGTTCCCAACATCAGTCTGGCTCGATTCCCTCTCGCTGTGCAACAGCTCCGACGGGCACTCACCTGATGCGGCGTCGACTTGAGGCGGTGCACCACTGACACAGTTCCCTGCGCGGATGACAAAGTCCGAAGCCGACCATGCCCCTAAGGTCCATGCACGAGGCCAGAGAAAGGGGCGTCACACACCCTCCGACCTGTGCGGAAGCGCCCCTTGTGGGGCGAACGACCGGCACACCCGGCGAACGGGCCCGGCTACCATCCCCCTCGGATGGGCTTAAACCGGCCATGACTCGCGGGCTTTACCTTGCCGCCGCTCTCCCGCTCAGGACCTGGGTGGTCGGCGCGTGGAACACGGGGCCAGGTCTGCGGTGTCGGACTCCGCTGCCGCGCCGTGGGGCTGTGTCCTTGAGTCCTGCGGAGTCGATCAGGAATAGGACGCGGTTCTTCGTCAGGTCGGGGCCGCCGCGAACGGCCGCTTATGTCCGACATCTTCAAGGGTCTCGATAATTCGCGCCCGGACGGGCGGTGGTTCCTGATAGCGAGGGTGTCAAACATGTCTGTTCGGTTTGAGGTACTTGGACCTCTTAGGGCGTATCAGTACGACCGCCCGGTCGGCCTCGGATCGGTCAAACAACGTCTTCTGCTTGCCACCCTGCTCGCCAAGGCAGACGAACTGGTCACCTCGGAACAACTGATCGACGTGCTGTGGAGGCACGAGCCTCCGGCGTCAGCCGCGTCAAACCTGCGATCCTACGCCCGTGGGTTGCGCACGGTGCTGCGCAGCGACTCCTGGGACGGTCTGCCTCCCGCTCGCGGCGGCTACATCTTGCGTCTGCTGCCGGGCCAACTCGATCTGGAAGTATTCGACAGGGCCACCGCTCGGGCCAAAGCAGCGGCCGCCGCCGGTGACTCGGTCGTCGCCAAGGCCGAATGGACTCGTGCACTCAGCTTGCGGCGCGGAAGCCCTCTGTCCGGCTTGCCTCACCATTCACCGTTGGCCGAGTGGGTCGCTCGTATCGAGGAAAGGTATCTCGCCGCCGAGGAGGACTACGGCGAACTACTCCTCAGCACCGAAAACTGGATGGACGCGGTTCAGCGAATGCGTCAGCTGCTCGACCGAGCTCCCCTCAGAGAACGAGCCTGGTGCCAGTTGCTCACAGGACTCTACGAAATGGGCAACACGACCGACGCTCTGGCTGCTTTCCGCCAGGCCCGCAAGATATTCGCGACGGAGACCGGACTCGAACCCGGTCCCCAGCTGACGCAGTTGCACGACAACATCCTGAACCGACGCCCGCTCGCCGCGAGACAGGAGAAGAGCCGACCCACCGAGCGTCGGCAGAAGCATCCCCATACGCTTGTGATACCCCGTCAGCTCCCGCCGCTCACACATGCTTTCGTCGGGCGAAGGGAGGAGATCGCGCAGCTCGACGCGAGGCTCACCCCTTCGCCACAAGGCGCCGAACTGACAGCGATCACCGTGGTGTGCGGAATGGCCGGCGTCGGCAAGACGACCTTGGCTGTGCGGTGGGCGCACCAGACGTCCAATTCCTTCCCCGACGGCCAGCTCTATGTGAATCTGCGCGGCTACGACAAGGACTCCAAGCTGGCGCCCTTCGATGTTCTCAGAGATTTTCTGGACGCACTCGGTGTGGCACAGACCAGGATCCCTGCCACGCTGGAGGGGCGCACCGCTCTGTTCCGGAGTCTGCTGGCGACCCGACGGATTCTGCTGCTCCTTGACAACGCGGGTGACGCCGAGCAGGTTCGGCCCCTTCTACCCGGCGCCGGACGCATCACCGTGGTGGTGACCAGTCGCGACCAGTTGCACGGTTTGATCGTTTCGGAAGGCGCCCATGCCCTTCCTTTAGCGACCCTGTCCCGGGACGAGTCCGGGGAAATGCTGCGACTCCGACTCGGCGAGAAGCGAACCTCCGGTGATCGGGAATCGCTGGACGCCATCGCCACGACGACCGGCGGACTTCCCCTGGCACTGTCCGTGGTTGCCGCGCGTCTGGCCAGTGACCCCGATGTCTCGCTGGAGAGCGTTGCCGCGAACCTTCGACGGAGCCAGAACCGCCTCGACGCCTTGGCCGTCGGTGACGTGCGGGGCTCCTTCTGGTGGTCCTACCGAAGCCTGTCGCTCGATGCCGCGCGTGTTTTCCGGCTGCTTGGGCTGCACCCGGGTCCGGAGATCGGTGAGGAGGCCGTCTCTGCTCTCGTCGGCAGTCCCATTCATGTGGTCAGGCAGAATTTGCGCGAGCTGACAAGGCTTCACCTGCTGGACGAGATCCGTCCGGGCCGGTACACCGCCCATGACTTGCTGTGGGGCTACGCGGTCGAACTGCTGCGGTCCTCCGAAGCACACGACAGCCAACGAGCCGCTCGCGACCGGATGTACGACTTCTACCTTCACCGCTCCCACTCGGCCGCCGTGTGCCTGCAACCTCAGTGGCTGACTTTCACCCCTCATCCGCCGGTGAGCCCCGGCTCCTACGCGCCACCGAGTGACCAGGCCGAGGCGCTGGCCTGGTTCGGAACAGAGTTGGATGTACTCACCCGGCTGGTCCGCCAGGGGACGGAGGGCGGTTACGGAATGCACGCCTGGCAGTTGGCCTGGGCACTCACCGCCTTTCTTGCCCCCAAGGGTCTGTGGCAGCTCCAATTCACCGTCCAGCGTCTGGCGCTCTCCGCCGCTGAGCAGAGCGAGTCCATGACCGGGCAGGCGACGGCCCACCGGCTGCTGGGCCGGGCGATGACCCGCCTGGGCATGTTCGTGGAGGCCGAGGAGCATCTCAAACATGCCCAACTCAGATATGAGCAGGCTCGTGATATGCGAGGAACAGCACAGGCCTTGCACAACAGAACCGAAGTATCCTTCGTTACCGGAGACCGGCAGGCGGCTCTCGTCCACGCGAGGAAAGCGCTGCGGCTCCATCGGCTCGCGGGTCACGCCCCTGGAGAGGCACGGACACTGAACTCGATCGGCTGGGTCTCGGCCGTGATCGGCAACTACGCGCAGGCCGTGGACAGTTGTGAGAAGGCTCTGAAGATCCAAAGGCAGATCAACGATGTCAACGGCCAGGCCGCCACGCTCGACACCCTGGGTTACGCCTTTCATGGCCTGGGCCGCTGGGATGAGGCGGTTCACAGTTATCGGCAGTCGGTGGCTCTTTTCCGTGATTCCGCGGACCGCTACCACGAGGCGGAGACTCGCGTCCGCCTTGGGGAGACCCTCGAAGAGATGGGGGAGGTCCTCGCCGCGGTGGCGGAGTGGCTGGTCGCCGCTGAGATCTTCGACGAGTTGCAGGACCCCGCCGCCGACGACGTACGACGTCATCTCGCCCGGGTCGACGGCGCCTCCTCGGAGCCGGGTCAGCACTTCGGTGTTCTCCGCTGACGGCCGGTAGATCACCGTCTCCCCACCTCCCGTGCGGGTGACAGGTGCACCGGCCGCGCGTTGTCAGGCGGCAACGACCCCGGTCACACCCTTGGACCGCAGGAGCGCAGCGATTCCCGCGGCGCTGCCGGCCTCCTTGAGTGCGATGTCGTCGAGTTCAACGGCGTACATCTTCTCCAGCGTGAGACTGAGTTCGACGGTGGCCAGAGAGTCGAATCCGAGACCCTCGAAGCCGGTCTCCGTGGTGGAGTCGGCCGGGACCTCGAAATGCTCGATGAGGTGGTCGAGGATCTGGCGCTCCAGCGATGTGGCGCTCGTGCTCATGGTGATGTGCTCCTTACGGTGATCGAGGTGGGTGTTCGGGAAGCTCACAGCGGCGTGATGTCGGGCCAGGTAAGGGCCACGGAGCCCCAGGTCAGTCCGCCGCCGAAGGCGGACATGAGGATGCGGTCGCCGGGGGCGAGCCGGCCCTGCCGGGCGGCGTGGGCGAGGGCGAGGGGGATGGATGCCGCAGACGTGTTGCCGACCCGGTCGATGTTGACGACGGTGCGTTCGACGGGAATGTCCAGCTGTCCGGCCAGCGCCGTGAGGATGCGGGCGTTGGCCTGGTGTCCGACAAGGTGGTCGACCTCGTCGGCCGCCCAGCCGACCCGGTGGAGAAGGGTGGTGGCGGATTCGCCCATGCGGACGACGGCCTGCCGGAAGACCGCTGGTCCTTCCATGGTGAAGTAACGGTCGGCCTCGGGCATGTCCGCGGTGATGGGGTACCGGGAGCCACCCGCGGGGACGCGGATGAGGTCCTTGTGCGCACCGTCGGAACCGAGGTGGGCACCCAGCAGGGCACCGGGTCGGTCGGTGTCCTCCCGGGCGGCGAGGACGACAGCGCCGGCACCATCGCCGAAGATGACGCCGGTGGTGCGGTCGTCGGGGTTGAGGATGGTCGAGTAGGTCTCGGCACCGATGACCAGCACCGTGCGCGCCTGTTGGGCGACGATCTGAGACTGGCCGATGGCCAGGGCGTAGAGGAAGCCGGAACACACGGCCGCGATGTCGTAGGCGGGTACCGGTCCGAGTCCGAGGCGTGAGGCGACGTCGGGGGCGGTGGCGGGGCACGGGTGATCTGGCGTGGTCGTCGCCAGCACCACGACATCAATGTCGCCGGGGGCTGTACCGGCGGACTTCAGCGCGCGCAGGCCGGCCTCGGTGGCGAGATCGCCCGTGGCGGTGCCTGGCTCGGCCCAGTGCCGGGTACGGATACCGGTGCGGGAAGTGATCCACTCGTCGCTGGTGTCGAGCCGGGCGGCGAGCTCCTCGTTGGTGACCAGGCGTGGAGGGAGATGGGTGCCCAGTCCGATCACTGCGGCGTGCATGCTGTGCTCCTTTCACGCGTTGCCATGGTGAGGAACGCGTCGTTGTCCTGGGCCGAGCCGACCGATACCCGTACGCCCTCGTGGGCATAGGTCCGCACGGCGATTCCCGCGGAGGTGCACAGGTCACCGAACGCGGCCGACACGTCGCCGAGGGGCAGCCACAGGAAATTTCCCTGACTGTCAGGTACATCGAATCCCGCGGCCAGCAGGGTGTCTCGCATCCGGGTGCGTTCCGCGACTGTCGCGTCGACGTGCCGCAGGAGTTCGTCCTCCAGCCGGAGTGCGGCGAGCGCCGCCTGCTGGGCGACGGTGCTCACGGAGTAGGCGAGGAGCACCTTGCGCAGCTGCCCGACGCTGTGCGGGGCGCCAAGGAGGTAGCCGATGCGAAGACCGGCAAGTCCGTAGGCTTTGGAGAAGGTGCGGGTCACCACAAGGTTGGGATGGGTGTCGAGCAGAGCGATGCCGCTGCACGCGGCCTCGTCACGGACGTACTCGAAGTACGCCTCGTCGATGACCACCAGGCAGGTCGCTGGTACTCGGGCCAGGAACTCCTTGAGTTCCGGCAGACCGAGGACAGTGCCGGTGGGGTTGTTGGGGTTGCAGACCAGGACGAGCCGGGTGGCCTCGGTGATTCGATCGGCCAGGGCGGTCAGGTCGTTGTGGCCTCTGGTCAGGGGAACGGGTACCGGCCGGACTCCGGCGACTTCGGCGAGGACGGGATAGAGCTCGAAGGAGCGCCAGGGATGGACGACTTCGGCACCGGGTTCCGCGACGGCCTGGATGAGAGCTTGCAGCAGGGAGACGGATCCGGCACCGACGAGTACCCGATCGGGATCGACGCCATGCCGACGGGCGATCTCCCGGGTGAGTTCGGCACACTCGGGGTCGGGATAGCGGTTGACCGTGGCTCCCGCCGCGGCGATCGCCGCGACCAGACCGGGCAGGGGATCGCGCGGGGATTCGTTGGCTGACAGGGGACGAGCGGGTATCGCGGCGTAGACGCCCTCGGTGGGCCGGTAGCCGGGGATCGAATCGAGGACGGCGCGGAGTCTGGGGCCGGGCGCGGTATTCCTAGGCATGCCGCTCCTGGTCTCGTGCGGCCGACCGCAGAGCAGCCACCACGTCCACGATCAGGTCCTCCTGCCCGGCCACCGCCTGACGGCGGCCCAGCTCGAAGAAGACGTCGCGCGGGTCGATGCCCTCCCGCCCGGAGATCTCCAGCACTCGGGTCTTGAACCCGGAGAACACCCCCGACAGACCGCTGACAACACCCACGGAGTCGATGCTCGGAGGAGCCTTCATCAGCTCGCGCCCGGCGAAGTCGGTGGCGTCCAGCAGCCGGTACAGGTCGATGCCGGTGGTGTGTCCCAGCCTCTCCAGGACCGGCACCACCACCTCAAGTTGCGTATTGCCGGCGCCCGCGCCGAACCCGCGCGCACAAGCGTCGATGATCTCCGCGCCCGCTTCCACGGCCGCCACCGAATTCGCGACCGCCATACCGAGGTTGTTGTGCCCGTGGAACATCACCGGCACATCGACCGCCGCCCGGATCGCGGCGACGCGCGCGGTGACGTCGGCGGGAAGAAAGTGGCCCGAGGAATCCAGGATCCCCACCCCGCGCGCCCCGAACTCCACCAGTCGCGCGCACTGCTCGGCCAGCTCATCGGGACCGGCCATGTGGCTCATCAGGAGCACACCGTGGGCCTCGACACCCCGCTCGCTGAGGTGACCCAGGTGCCGTTCGGCGAGATCGGCCTCGGTGCAGTGGGTGCCGATCCGCACCACGTCGACACCGTGGGCGATCGCCTTGTCCAAGTCCTGGGCGCGCCCCCAGCCGGGCAGCATGAACACACCCATCCGACTGTGCGTCAGGGCCTCCCTGACCACCGACAGCATCTCGTCGTCACTGAGCCGTGCCCGTCCCACTTGGAGTGACGAGGCGCCCAGACCGTTGCCATGTCCCACCTCGACCACGGGTATCCCCGCCGCGTCCGCCGCGGCCGCGTAGGAACGCAGTTGCGCCGCCTCAAGTTGATGGCGGACGGCGTGGTGGCCGTCCCGCAGCGTCGGATCGTGAATCAGCACATGGCTCATGACGTCTCCGCGTACGCGCTGGACAACTGGACGGCCGCGTACCGTTCGGCGACATACAGTGCGGCGGAGTTGATGATGTCGAGGTTGCCGGCGTAACGCGGGATCCGGTCGCCGGAGGCGTCGACCTCGACAGCGATGAGTGCCTTGCCGTCTTTGACGGAGCAGGCGGTCACGGTGTAGCCACCGACGAAGGCGCGCATCTCCCGCGCCGTCGAATCCACCGCGGCGCGGACCGATTCCGGCGACAGTTCCTCCCCCAGCAGGGAAATGGCGACCCGAAAAGTCACGGGAGGCCGAGCCGGGCTCAGGTTGACCATCACCTTGACGTCCTGGATCCCGCTGAACTCCCGGACCGCGTCCTGGGTGGTCTCGATGTACTCGTCGAGGTTCAGCCGGGTGGAGCGGCCGATGCTCGGGCTGGCGGCGGTGGTCACCACCTCCGCGTACTCGATCGAGTGGTGGCGCGCGAGGGCGTGCAGCACCGGAATCGCGGCCTGCCCGCCGCAGCTGACCATGTTCACGTTCCGGTGGGACAGCGCGTCCAGCCCGTTGACGGTCGGAATCACCATTCGCCCGACCTGACTCGGAGTCAGGTCGACCAGCAGAGCGCTGAACGGGCTCAGCAGCTTCGCGTGCTCGGGGTGCGCCAGCGCATTGGTGGCGTCGAACACCACGTCGAACGGTGTGTCGTTCTCGATCAGTGAGCGAATGCCGTTCGCCGCGACCGGCAGGCCCTCCTTGGCCAGGCGCCTCAGGCCCGGGGTGCTCTCGTCACGGCCCACGACCAACCCCAGGCTGAGTCGGTCCGAGCGTGAGATCTTGGTCGCGAGATCAACGCCGATCAGTCCGGCACCGATCACCGCGGCGGACAGCCGTCCTCTCTGGTTCATGCCCCTGCCGCCTTCTCTCCGGCGCGACCGCCGGCCGATTCCCCTACAGTGAGCGACACCGAGCCCAGGGACGCGAAGGACGCCTCGACCGCGAGGCCGGGTACCAGGTCGACAGCCTCGGCCCAGGAACCCGCGAGCACCAGGTCACCTGCTCCGATCCCCTCGCCGAAGGTGTCGAGGATCCGCGCCAGGAAGGCCACGGATTCGGCCGGATGTCCCATCACCGCCGAGCCGTACGCCGTCTGCGTCCGCTCCCCCGTTTGGAAGATCAGGTGCTCGGCTGCCAAATCGACCCTGCCGGCGGGGCCGAAAGGCACCTCGGGACCGACCACGACCAGCGCGGAGGACGTGTTGTCGGCAACCGTGTCCACCAGCTTGATCCGCCAGTCGGCGATCCGGCTGTCCAGCACCTCAAGCACCGGATGGACCGCGATGGTCGCGTCCAGGACGTCGGCCGCGGTCACCGAACCGCCCCTCAGATCTTCCCCTACCCGGAACGCGATCTCCGCCTCGACCTTGGGGGCGATGAACCGCGCCGCGTCCAGACACGCCCCGTCCTGAAGCAGCATCCGGTCAGTCAGATGACCGAAGTCCGGGTGATCGATCGCGAACGCCTTCTGCATCACCTCACTCGTGACACCGATCTTGTACCCGACCAGCTCCGCGCCGTCGGCGACTTCCATGGCGCGCAGTTCACGCTGCACCTCGTAAGCGTCCGCGAGGGTCAGCTCCGGGTGGCGTGCCGAGAGCGGCTCCACCGGCTCGCGCTCCCGGGTGGAGGCCCACAACTGTGCCGCGAGTTCCTGGTACATGAAACGTGTGGCCGACACCGTCATCAGCTCGGGTCCTTTCGTCGGGTCGGCCACCTACTTGGCCGCGATGAACAGACGGCTGCCGGGCATGGGCTGCGGCACACACGTCACCGACGAGAACCCCGCGGCTTCGAACTTCCCCAGCCACTCGTGCTCCTCGGGCAGTCGGATGTCCATGAAGTTGGCGTGAAGGTACGTGAACAGCGCGCTGAACTTCCGCTCCCTGCCCGGCGCGTAGGAGACCGCGTCCACGACGGCCATGAAGCCGTCGCGCGCCAGCCCTTCGCGGCAGCCGGCCAGTACCTTGCGGAACACCGTGTCGTCCTCGACGACGTCGTGCATGACAAAGCACGCCTGGACGGCGTCCGCCCCGTCCACCGGGGAGACGTCGTCCATGAGCGACTCGATGGGGCGCTCGGTGACCTCCAGCCGGTCCGCCACACCCGCCCGCACGGCGGCCTCCTTGGCCGCGGCGCAGGCCGCTCCGCTGATGTCGAGGGCGACACCGGTGCGAGCCGGATCCTCCAGCAGGAGTTTGATCAGCAGGCGCCCCGCCCCGGCGCCGAGGTCGGTGATTCGACGCGCGCCTGAGGCCCGGACATGCTCGTACACCCCCTGATAGAAGCCCCGTTCACCCACCCAGCGGGAGCTGACGGCGACTCTTCGGCCGTCACGGGAATGCACCCGTCCGGCTCCGTCCCGGTCCGCCAGGAACGACCGGGCGTTCTCGATGAACGGATAGTTCGCACCGACCGACCAGGACACATACCCTGCCTCGTACCGTCGGTCCGCGTAGTCGTCCGCGGGCCGGTAGTGCCCCGCGGCGCCCGTCTCCACGACCAGGCCGGCCGCGACCAGTGCGGTCAGATACTGCTTGAGGCCGGCCGTCGGCAGGTCGGTGTGCCGGGCGAGTTCATCGATGCCGAACACGTCGCCGGCGTCGAGCGTCTGGTCCACGCCCAGTTCGGCGCCGATCTGGAGCAGAGCCGCGGTAGCCGCGATGTCGGCGGCTTTGTCCAACGGGGACTCCGGTGGGGAACTGAGTGGAGACGGCCGACTCATGTCTTCTCCTCCTACGGGGGTGTCGGCGACGCCGACGAGCGACTTGCGGTGCGAATCCGGCAGCGGGCAGACGTCCTTCTCCCGCATTCCGTCAACTGGCTGCCCAGGCAGGCTGAAATGTTCTGTACGGTCCGCAGCGCCCGCACTGTCGGTCGGTCCGCAATTGCAGGCGTCTACTCATTCGCCGTTCATTGTTCTCTGTGTTTCCTTGACGGTACATGCGGTCCCCGTCGGGCGGTGCATGACGCAGATACAATTCCCGTACAACACGAAAGGCAGGCACTGCTCACGGTCTTGGGTCGCCCGCGTTCCCCGTCACGTTCAGAAGGGCTCCGACGCTGCCCACGACCTCCCGTTCGTGGGAGTGCAGGAAGAAGTGGTCCCCGGGGAAGAGACGCAGGCGGAACTCTCCTGAAGTCAGGTCGCGCCAATGGCGCGTGGAGTCCCCCATGGAAAGGCGGTCCGAGGATCCCCCGAAAGCCGTCACAGGGCATTCGAGCTCGAAATGTCTGTCCCATTCGTAAGTGTCATAGAGCCAAATATCGTACTTCATCATGGGGTAGACCAACGCCTGTACTTCTTTGCTGCCGCGTATGATCTCCGGAAGTCGCAGGGAATCGTTCCAGGCAGCGAAGAAATCCTTTTGGCCGAGACCGTGCAGGGGCGTCGCCTTCTCACCCTTGTGCGGAGCCACGCACCCCGACACCACGAGGTGGTCGATCGGGACACCGTGAAGCATGAGCTCCACGGCGGTCTCGTAGGCCAGCAGAGCGCCGAGGCTGTGCCCGAAGAGGACGGTCGGCACGCGAGGCAGAGCCGCGATCTCTCCGGCGATGAGTTGGGCCACGTCCAGCAACCCCTCCGAGGGCACCGCACCTTGGTGTCCGGTGACCCTGCCCGGCGGGTCCGCGCCGAGCAGTTCCACCGCGGGCGGCAGCCTCGCTCCCCAGTTCCGGTAGACCGTGGCGGCGGCGCCGGCGTACGGCAGACACACCAGCCGTACGCCGGCCCCGGCCTCACCACTGAATCGGGTCAGCCGGGAGGACACCCGGGTCATCTGGGCACTGGGCGCCATACGCCCCCATCCGACGGAGGGCAGCCGACTGCCGTACGCCCGCTCAACGCAGGCTCTTCGGTGTTATGTCGGTCCACACCTTCTCGATGTGGTCCAGGCACTCGGACTTCTCCCCGGAGAAGCCGACGGTGTGCCAGCCCTCCGGCGCCTCGCGGTGATCCAGCCAAATCGAGTACTGCTCCTCGTCGTTGACGACGACCTTGTAGCGATCCGTGCTCTCGGACATGTTCTCCCTCTCCCGTATCTTGTTTCGTATCCTGCATCTCGGGTCAAACTGGTCCATCTGCTCCGGGGGCCGGGCAGGGTTCAGCCGCGCCGGTCGAGCCAGTGCCTCAGCAACTCGCCCAGGGTTTCGCTGTGTTCGACCGCCATCAGTTCGCCATGAGTGGACGGCATGGACATGACGCTCAGTTCTCCGGTGACGTAGGGCTCCCAGTCCTGTTCCGGTGCCCTCCCGACGGGGACGGGGTCCAGCGCGGCCCGGATCAACAGCGCGTCACCGTGGAAGGTCTCAGGACGATGCAGGCTGAGCAGCTGAAGATTGTTGGTCACAACCCCCCGGACAACGGCCTCGGCCCGCTTCTGGTCGGCCGCGTCGTCCACCGGGCTGATCAGCCGGCCCACGGTGAAGTCGGGGCCGGCCGCCTCCGCCATCACGCGCTCCACTTCCGCGAAGTCCCCCACCGCGGCGGAGGCTTCGTCATCGAGCACCGGGTAGCTGTCCAGCATGATCAGGGCACCGACCTCCTCGCCCCGCCGCTGCGCCTCCACCGCCATGGCGTGTGCCACCACGCCGCCCATCGACCATCCCAGCAGGTGAAGCGGTCCCTGCGGCTGCACCTCGCGCGCCCGGTCCAAGTAGTCGGCGGCCATCTCCGTCAACGTGCCGGGAAGCATGGCATCCGTCGAGACGTCGAGCCCTCGGGCCTGGAACGCGTGAACCGGGCGGCCGGATCCCAGCATGCGTGGCACACCCGAGTAGCACCATCCGAAGCCGCCTGCCGGGTGGACACAGAACAGTGGTGGCTCATCTCCGCCGGTCCGCAACGGAAGCATCGTTGACGCGGCCCGCGCGCCTGCCCCCTCCTCAAAGGTGGTGGCGAGGAGGGCGGGGGTGGGGAGGTTGAACAGGTCGGCGACCGTCACGGGCCTGTGGAGTTTCTCACCGACCTGGGTCACCAGCCGGACAGC
>NZ_JBHXRX010000096.1:0-23593 GCF_042714995.1 Streptomyces sp. NPDC058665 | reverse complement strand
GGCCACGGGCGTCAGGTCCTGTCCTAGTCGTCGCGGTTTCGGATCCGGTGCACGTGAGTCAGCCGGTGGTCGCGCCGCGGCCCGCCCGGTCGAGCGTCCGGCGTACGTCGGAGTCGTGGTAGTAGGTGCGCCCGGCGCGGGTGCTGCGGCGCCAGCGGCGCTCGCTCGCGTGGCGGCAGCGCCGGACGCTCTCCGACGGCCCGGCCGTGGTCGTGCAGGCCCAGAAGGAGCTGGCCGCCTCCGCCGACCTGCTATGCGGTGTGGTCACGCACCCGGGTCTGTCCGGCTCGTTCAGCCAGGACCTGACGCCCGGCACGTATCTGCTCTTCGAGTACTTCGACGTGGAGAACGCGCCCGCGCCCCGCTACCACTGGCTGACCGTCAGCGGCGCCCCTAGCGGCACGCACCCGACGCCCACCGCGACCCTGGTCTCGGAACGCGTCGCGGGCGCTCCCCGCTTCACGCTTTCGGGCACGGTGCGGGCCGGGCGCCCGCTGAAATTCGTGAACACCTTGCCGCAGGAGAACGAGGCGGTCTTCTTCCCGCTGGCCGCCGACGTGACCGAGTCCGACCTCACCTCGTACTTCGACGCGTTCGGTCCCAACGGTGAATGGCTCGCCGACCCGCCGCCGTTCGACCAGTCCAAGGGTGTCGGCTCGCTGCCGCTGAACCCGCAGCGTTCCTCCGTGATCCAGATGCGTATGTCCGCCTGGAGCGGGCGATCGAGCGGGTGCGGGCCGACGGAGGCAAGGTCGATGTGGTCTTCCGTCCCTTCCAGCTCGCCCCGGACGCGGCGTTCGACGGAGAGCCGCTGCTGGAGGTGCTCGCCGGGATGTTCGGCAGTCACGTGGTGGCGGAGACCCGGCAGGCAGCGGCGGACGCGGTGAAGGACGGCGTGACGCTGGACTACGGCCGGGCGGTGGCCGCCGGCACCTTCGAGGCGCACCGGCTGATCCGGTCGGCGGCGTCGCGCGGGCTGGGCGAAGCCGCGGTCGAGCGGCTGTTCCGGGCGCACTTCACCGACGGTCTGAACATCGCGGACCCTGCGACGCTGAAGCGCCTGGCGGCCGAGATCGGGGTCGCCACGAACAACGCCCCGGCGGACCAACTCCGCGATGATCTGGCCCGTGTCCGGACGGCCGGCATCCGTTCGGTACCGCAGATCTCCTTCGACGGCGGCCGACCGCTGTCGGGCACGCAGTCGGAGACGACGTACGCGAAGGCTCTCCAGGCGGCCTAGGCCGTGTCTGACAAATAGCGCCGTCCGCCCGCAAGGCGGAGGATCGCTCTCGTACTGGGCGTACGTGGGCGACTCCGACAACGCGGCGAGGCGCCGTGCCAGACGCCGCAGGCCAGGCGGGACTTCGAAGACACGGCCCAGGACCTGTCCGGTGGATCTTCGCGGGTTCGGAACGCCGCAGTGACATCAGCCGCTGCCGCGGCGGGCGGCACCTCGCCGCGTCGCACCGCAACGCACTACATCTGATCCCGATACTCACGGCTGAGCCCGCACGGCCCGCCCAATCCCCCGCAGCGGGCCGTGCGTTGGCCGGCCGTGGGCCGCCGGGGCGCCCACGCGCCCCGGCGGTTCTCATGTTCAGGCCCTGTTTCGATCCGGGACAGCCGGAGACCGGGCCCCGCCCCGTGCAATCGAACGGAGACACCGATGCGGGTCTTGTTCGCGGTCTTCCCGGCCACAGCACATCTGCATCCCGTGACGCCTCTGGCGTGGGCGCTGCAGAGCGCCGGCCACGAGGTGCGGATCGTCAGTCACCCGGAGATGGCCGACACCATCAGCGCTGTCGGCCTGACTCCCGTGCCGCTCGGCGAGACCGTGGATCTCACCGCCCCCGCCCCGGACATCGGGCCACGGCTCGACCAGGTCACCCGGGCGCTGTCCCTGACCGCCGACACCCATCTGATCAACGTATTCCAGCCCAGCCTGGGCGACGAGGAACTTCAGGCGATAGCCGAGGTGTTCGCCGACAACTGGCTGGGCCGCGGGCCGCGCACCAAGAAGTTCGAGGCGGAGTTCGCCGAGCACCTGGGCGTCGAGCCCGAGCAGGTGATGTTCATCAACTCCGCCACCGCGGGGCTCTTCCTCTCCACCGAACTGCTCGGGCTCGGCCCCGGCGACGACGTGGTGCTGCCCTCGGTGAGCTTCGTCGCCGCGGGCAACGCGGTCGCGGCGACCGGTGCCCGTCCGGTCTTCTGCGACGTCGACGAGCGCACGCTCAACCCGACCGCCGCCGACATCGAACGCGCGCTGCCCCCCCCGTACCAAGGCGGTCCTGGTGCTGCACTACGGCGGCTATCCCGGCGACATCGCCGCGATCGCCGCGCTGTGCCAGGAGCGCGGCATCCCGCTCATCGAGGACGCCGCCTGCGCCGTCGCCTCGACGGCGGACGGCACCGCCTGCGGCGCCTTCGGCGACGTCGCCATGCGGAGCTTCGACTCGATGAAGGTCCTGGTCACCGGCGACGGCGGGATGCTCTATGTGAAGGACCGTGAACTGGCCCTGAGGGCCCGACAGTTGGCGTATCACGGCCTTGAGCGGTCCAGCGGGTTCGCCAACGCCCGGGTCTCGCACCGCTGGTGGGAGCTGAACGTACGCGACTTCGGCCGCCGGGTCGTCGGGAACGACATCACCGCCGCGATCGGCAGCGTCCAACTGCGGCGACTGCCGGACTTCGTGGCACGCCGCCGAGAGATCGCCGAGACGTACGACTGGCTGCTCTCCGGCGCCGCCGGTGTGCGGCTGCCCCCCGCGCTGCCGGCGGGCCACACCTCGTCGTACTACTTCTACTGGGTGCAGCTCGACCCGGCCGTCCGCGACCAGGTCGCCGCGGACCTGCTGGACCAGGGCGTCTACACCACCCTGCGCTACCCGCCGCTGCACAAGGTCCCCGGCGTACCAGGGCGATTGCGGGCCGCTGCCCGGCACCGACGCCTGCGCCGAGAGCACCCTGCTGATCCCCCTGCACCAGGCGCTCGACGACACGGAGGTGCACGGCATCGCCGCCGCGCTCCGCAAGTCCGTCGAGCTGCGGTCCGCCCCGGACCGGAGCTGAGCGGTGCGTATCGCCGAGACCGCGGTGCCCGGTGCGTACGTCGTCACGCCTGAGCCGATCACCGATGAACGCGGCAACTTCTACGAGGCGCTGCGCTCCGTGGAGTTCGAGGCCGTGACGGGCCGGCCCTTCGTCCCCGTGCAGATCAACTACTCGGTGTCCAGGCGCAATACGCTGCGCGGGATCCACTCGGTGGCGATCCCGCCCAGTCAGGCGAAGTACGTCACCTGTGTACGCGGGGCTCTGCGCGACGTCGTCGTCGATCTGCGGGTGGGCTCACCCACGTTTGGACACCACGAGACCACTGTGCTGAACGCCGGTTCGGGACGCTCCGTCTATGTCCCCGAGGGCGTCGGCCATGGCTTCCTCACCCTCACCGACGACGCCTGCGTCTGTTACGCGCTCTCCAGCGCGCATGTGCCGGGCACCCAGATCGACATCAATCCGCTGGATCGCGATCTCGCACTGCCCTGGGGATTCGCGGAACCGCCGCTGCTGTCCGAGAAGGACAGTTCGGCACCGACCGTAGCCGAGGCCATGTCCGCCGGAACTCTCGCCACCTGGTCGGAGGCGAACGTCCGGGCCCACCCCGTAACGCTGTGAGGAGAACTGTCATGAAGGCTCTGGTGCTGTCAGGCGGCTCGGGCACATGCCTGCGCCCGTTCAGCTACTCCATGCCCAAACAGCTCATCCCGATCGCCAACAAGCCCGTCCTGGAACACGTGCTGGAGAACATCCGCGCGCTCGGCGTCACCGAGATCGGCGTCGTCGTCGGCGGCTGGGCCACCGAGATCGCGGATGCCCTCGGGGACGGCTCCCGGCTCGGTGTGCGGATCACCTACATCCCGCAGGAGAAGCCGCTGGGGCTGGCGCACTGTGTGACGCTGGCCCGCCCCTTCCTGGGCGACGACGACTTCGTCATGTATCTCGCGGACAACATGCTCCCGGACGGGATCGAGGAGATCGCCGCCGACTTCCTGGCCGGCCGCCCGGCCGCCCAGGTCGTGGTGCACAAGGTGCTCGATCCCCGCGCCTTCGGCGTCGCGGAGCTGGATGTCGACGGCAACGTGGAGCGGCTGGTCGAGAAGCCCGAGCGGCCACTCAGCGATCTCGCCCTGATCGGGGTCTACGTCTTCACATCCGCCATCCACCGGGCGGTCGGCGCCATCTCTCCCAGCCCCCGCGGCGAGCTGGAGATCACGGACGCGATCCAGTGGCTGCTGACGGCCGGATCCGAGGTGAAGGCCAGTGAGTACAGCGGCTATTGGAAGGACACCCGCCGCGCCGAGGACGTCCTCGACTGCAACCGCCAGCTCCTCGTCGATCTGCGCCCCGGCGTCTTAGGCGAGGCCGACGCGGAGAGCGACTTGGACGAGGGGGTACGCGTCGAGCGCGGTGCCCGCGTGCTGCGCTCGCGGATCGAGGGCGCGGTCGTCGTCGGCTCGGGCACCGTGATCAAGAACAGCCACATCGGTCCCAACACGTCCATCGGGCGCGACTGCACGCTGCGCGGCACCCAGGTGAGCGAGTCCATCGTCATGGATGGCGCGACCATCTCCCAGGTCCCCGGCCTGCAAGGCTCAGTCATCGGCCGTAACGCCACGGTCGGTACGACGCCCGAGCAGGACCCCCACCACCGTCTCGTGGTGGGCGACCACACCAGGATCGAGGTGGCGGCGTGAGGACACTGGTCACCGGAGGCGCGGGCTTCATCGGCTCGCACTACGTCAGGACCCTTCTGGAGGGCGGCTATCCGGGCTCCGAAGGCACCGAGGTCACCGTCATGGACAGACTCACCTACGCCGGCAACCGGGACAACCTCCCCACCGCGCATCCCCGGCTGACCTTCGTACAGGGCGACATCTGCGACCCGGAGCTGGTGCGCGCGCTGCTGCCCGGACACGACGCGGTGGTGCACTTCGCCGCGGAGTCGCACGTCGACCGGTCGCTGGAATCCGCGGCGGAGTTCATCCGCACGAACGTCGGCGGTACGCAGACGCTGCTCGACGGCTGTGTCGCGGCGGGCGTCGAGCGGTTCGTGCATGTCTCCACGGACGAGGTGTACGGCTCCATCGACCACGGTTCCTGGACGGAGGAGTGGCCGCTCGCGCCCAACTCCCCGTACGCCGCGAGCAAGGCGGCCTCGGACCTGATCGCCCGCGCCTGCTGGCGCACTCATGGGCTGAACCTGTCGATCACACGCTGCTCCAACAACTACGGGCCCTACCAGCACCCCGAGAAGCTGATCCCGCGCTTCATCACCAACCTCCAGGAAGGTGTGCCGCTCCCGCTGTACGGCGACGGGCGCAACATCCGCGAGTGGCTGCACGTGGACGACCACTGCCGGGCCGTCCAGCTGGTCCTCGACCGGGGCCGGGCGGGTGAGATCTACAACATCGGCGGCGGCAACGAGCAGACCAACCTCGCCATCACCGAACTGCTTCTGGACCTCTTCGGGGCCGACCGGTCGATGGTCCGGCGGGTGGCCGACCGCAAGGGCCACGACCTGCGCTACTCGCTGGACGAGAGCAAGATCCGCGACGAGCTCGGCTACGCCCCGCGCGTGCCGTTCACGCGGGGGCTCGCCGACACCGTCGCCTGGTACCGCTCCAACCCCGCCTGGTGGAAGGCCGTCAAGCAGCGCACCGACAACCTCCGAGGAGCCTGACATGAGCGAGCACAAAGCACTGTTTCTGGACGAGACCCGCAAGTACCACCTCGACACCCGACGGGGGGCGGTTTCGTTCCGGGTGTCAGCGAGATCTGGCCCTCGGGCGCGGTGCTCGACGAGGACGACCGGGTGGCGCTGGTCGAGGCGGCCCTCACGATGCGAATCGCGGCCGGGCACAGCTCACGCAAGTTCGAGTCGGCCTTCGCCCGTAAGCTGAAGCGGCGGAAGGCCCATCTGACGAACTCGGGTTCGTCGGCGAACCTGCTCGCGATGAGCGCCTTCACCTCGCATCTGCTGGAGGACCGCCGGCTGGTGCCTGGCGACGAGGTCATCACCGTCGCGGCGGGCTTCCCGACCACGGTCAACCCGATCCTGCAGAACGGCCTGATCCCCGTCTTCGTCGATGTCGAGCTGGGGACGTACAACACCACCGCGAGGCGGGTGGCGGAGGCGATCGGGCCGCGCACCAGGGCCATCATGATCGCGCACGCGCTCGGGAACCCCTTCGAGGCCACCGAGATCGCCCAACTCGGCGAGGATCACGGTCTGTTCTTCGTCGAGGACAACTGCGACGGGGTCGGCTCCACCTACGACGGAAAGCTCACCGGCACCTTCGGTGACATCAGCACGGTGAGCTTCTACCCGGCCCACCATCTGACGATGGGCGAGGGCGGCTGTGTGCTGACGGCCACCGATCTCCAGGCGGCGCTGGGCCTTTCCCAGCTCGCCAAGCTCGACGGCTTCGTCGACGCCCGCAAGCGCAACTGGCGCCGGCTGCGCGAGGGGCTCGACGGCCTGCCGCATCTGATGCTGCCCGAGGCCACCCCGCGCAGCGACCCGAGCTGGTTCGGCTTCGCGCTGACCGTTGCCCCGGACGCCCCCTTCAGCCGCGCGGAGCTGGTGGAGTACCTGGAGGACCGCAAGATCGGCACGCGCCGGCTGTTCGCGGGCAACCTCACCCGGCACCCGGCCTACATCGACAAGCCGCACCGGGTCGTCGGTGATCTGGTCAACAGCGACATCATCACGATGCAGACGTTCTGGATCGGCGTCTACCCGGGACTCACCGACGAGATGATCGACTACGTCGTCTCTACGATCCAGGAGTTCGTCGGAGCCCGCACATGACCATGACCACCACGGCCGCCACGCCCTCGCCGTCGTCCGTCCCCGCCGTGACGCTGCGCCCCCGCGAGGATGTGAACCTGCCCTACAGACTGGCCCGTTCGGCCGCCGCCACCGGCTCCGGCGCCGGGCCCCGTACCGACGAGGTCGCGGACTGGCTCGCGGCACGCGCGAAGGCGCACCACTTCAAGGTGACCCGGGTCGGCCTCGACCGGGTCAACGGCTGGGACTTCGACGCGACGACCGGGAATCTACGCCACCACAGCGGCGGCTTCTTCACCGTCGAGGGCCTGGACGTCACCGTCTCCGACGGCCCGGTAAGGCACTGGCGCCAGCCCATCATCAAACAGCCGGAGGTCGGCATACTGGGCCTGCTGGCCAAGGAGTTCGACGGGGTGCCGCACTTCCTGATGCAGGCCAAGATGGAGCCGGGCAATCCCAATCTGCTCCAGCTCTCGCCGACCGTGCAGGCCACCCGGAGCAACTACACCAGGGTGCACAAGGGCGCCGATGTGAAGTACATCGACTACTTCGTCCGGCCGGGCCGCGGCCGGGTCCTCGCCGACGCGCTCCAGTCCGAACACGGCTCGTGGTTCTGCCGAAAGTCCAACCGCAACATGATCGTCGAGACGGACGAGGACGTCGTCGTCGATGACGACCTCTGCTGGCTGACACTCGGTCAGATCGGCGAACTGCTGCAGCGGGACAACGTGGTGAACATGGACGCCCGTACGGTACTGGCCTGCGCGCCGACCGCCCACGACGAGCACGGGGCGCTGCACAGCGACACCGAACTGCTGTCCTGGTTCACCTCCGAGCGCTCCCGGCACGATGTACGCGCGCGGCTCGTCCCGCTGAACGAACTGCCCGACTGGCGGCGCGGCGGCACCGCCATCGAGCCTGTGCACGGCCGTTACTTCCGGGTGGTGGGTGTCCAGGTCGAGGCGGGCAATCGCGAGGTCACCGGCTGGACCCAGCCCCTGTTCGAACCGTGCGGTCTCGGCGTCACCGCGTTCCTGGCCCGGCGTATCGACGGGGTGCCGCACGTCCTGGCGCACGCCCGGTGTCGAGGGCGGCTTCCTCGACACCGTCGAACTGGGCCCGACGGTCCAGTACACCCCGGACAACCACGCCCATCTGACGGGCGGCGACCGGCCGCCCTTCCTGGACCTGGTGCTGAACGCCGATCCGTCCCGTATCCGCTACGAGGCACGGCACTCGGAGGAGGGCGGCCGGTTCCTGAACGCCGAGAGCCGCTACCTGGTCGTGGACGTGGACGGGCTGGATCTGGGCGGGCCGGACATCAGCAGGCCGGACGCCGGCGGGCTCGGCGGGACCGGTGACCGTGGTGGCTCGGACGCGCCGGCCGGCTATCGGTGGGTGACCCCCGGCCAGCTCAACTCCCTCTCCCGGCACGGTCATTACGTCAACGTCCAGGCCCGCACCCTGCTGGCCTGCTTCAACTCCGGGGCGGTCCGGTGGTAGGCCCGGCCCTGCCGCCACCGCTGCGGGTCGGCGTGCTGGGCTGCGCCGACATCGCCCGCCGCCGGATGCTGCCCGCGATGGCGGCATCGGGCGACATCGAGATCGCCGCAGTGGCCAGTCGCGACGCGGACCGGGCGGCGCGCACCGCCCGGGAGTTCGGCTGCCTCGCGGTCCACGGCTACGCGGAACTGCTGGCGCTCGACGAGGTCGACGCGGTCTATGTGCCGCTGCCCGCCGCCCTGCACGCCCGGTGGGTGGAGGCCGCCCTGCGCGCGGACAAGCACGTCCTGGCGGAGAAGCCCCTCACCATCGAACGGGCCCGCACCGCCGACCTGCTGGCGCTGGCGGACGCACGCGGGCTGGCGCTGCTGGAGAACGTCATGTTCGTCCATCATCCGCAGCACACCGCCGTACGTGAGCTGCTGGCGGACGGGGCGATCGGCACCCTGCGCGGCTTCCAGTCCGCCTTCACCGTCCCCCGCCGCCCGGCGGGGGACGTGCGCCACGACCCCGAGCTTGGCGGCGGGGCCCTCTGGGACACGGGCGTCTATCCGCTGCGCGCGGCTCTCCATCTGCTGGGCCCGGAGCTGGAGTTGGTCGCGGCGCTGCGCGGCTCAGGGCCGGGAGACCGGGTGGACACCGACGGCGCGGCGCTGCTGGGCACACCCGCCGGTGTCTTCGCCCAGATCGGTTACGGGCTGGACCATGCCTACCGCTCGTCGTACGAACTGGTGGGCAGCGAGGGCCGGATCACCCTGGACCGGGCCTTCACCCCGCCGGCCGATCATTCGCCCGTGATCCGTCTGGAACGAGGGTCGGGCACCGAGGAGATCGTCCTCGAACCGCACGACCAGGTGGCCGCCACCCTCACCGCCTTCGTTTCGGCTGCCCGCGCCGGCCGAGCGCCCCGGGACACGGTGGCGGACTGTCCGCGCCAGGCCGCCCTGCTGGAGTCGGCCCTGCTGAAGGGCGCCCAGTCAGCGAACAGTTGAGAGCAGGAGCCCAGAATGGAATCGATCGAGAATGAGCTGGCTCGGCTGCGCTCGCAGCTGCGGGTGGTGACCGACCGCACGGACGTCAGGGATCTGGTCGAGCGCTACGTCGTCGCTCTCGACACCCTGCACGAGCCGGAGTTCGACGAGGGCTGGTACCGAACGGTCTTCACCGAGGACGCCCGGCTGGACTTCCCGGTCGGCAGCCACCGTGGAGTGAAGGGGCTGGCCCGTTTCCAGCGCGAGGCCAAGGCGAAGTGGGCCCGCACCCACCACCTCGGCTCGAACTCCACCATCCGCTTCGACGGCGACCGCGCCGAGATCCGCGCCCACCTCGTCGCCACCCATGTCCACCACGACGACGTGGGCCCGCACTTCACCGTGGGCACCTACTTCGACATCACCGCGGTCCGCACCCCGGCCGGCTGGCGCATCGCCCGCTTGGCCTGCCGCGTGGTCTGGACGGCGGGCAAGGGCCTGGCCCCGACACCGGGCGCGGACCGCGGGTCGGTGAGCTGCCGGTAGCGGGCGGGCCGGGTGCGGAGTCCCCGCACCCGGTGTTTCCGCTGCCGGTGCGTGGCAGTTCGTTACGGCGCGCTCTGCGCGGAGGGCGCGGCCCCGGAGGAGTCCGCACCGGTGGCGCCTGCGGCACCGGCGCCCGAGGTGTCGCCGGTGGACGCGGTGGACGCCGCGGCCTTCTTCTCGGCCGTGCCCGCCTCCGTACCGGAGGAGGACGAGACGGACGCCTTCTCCCCGGCCGGAACCGCCTCCGGCCAGCCGTCGGCCGGCGGGATCGCGACAGAACGCCACCACGGAGTGCCGGGAATGGTGTCGCCCACCGTCGGTTCGTAGGACTCGCCGGGGCGCGGCAGCGCGATACGTACGCCCGCCTCGGCCGCCGCCGTGACCGTGCCCTCGCCGGGCTCGGCCCACGGGTGCGGGGCCAGGTTGAACGTGCCCCAGTGGATCGGCAGCATCACGCCGGTGGGGTCGCCCTGCTGGAGGTCGACGTGGGCGCGCAGCCCCTCGGCCGGGGTCATGTGGATGTCCGGCCAGTATTCGCTGTAGGCGCCGATCTGGATCATCGTGGCGTCGAAGGGTCCGTGCGCGGCGCCGATGTCGCGGAAGCCGGAGAAGTAGCCGGTGTCGCCGCTGTGGTAGATCCGGTGCTCGGGGCCCGCGACGACCCAGGACGCCCAGAGGGTGTGCTGCTGATTGCGCAGGCCACGGCCGCAGAAGTGGCGCGCGGGCGTCGCGGTGAAGGAGATGCCGGCCACCTCCGCCGTCTCGTTCCAGTCCAGCTCGCGCAGGCGCGCCTCGGGCACTCCCCAGTGCTCAAGGTGCGCGCCGACGCCCAGCGGCACGGCGAAGACGGTGTCCGTGGAGGCGAGCCCCTTGATCGTCGGCAGATCGAGATGGTCGTAGTGGTCGTGCGAGATGACGACGACATCGACCGGGCCGAGTGCGGCGAGCGAGACCGGTACGGGGTGGAGCCTCTTCGGTCCGGCGAAGGAGAAAGGGGAGCAGCGCTCGCCCCAGACTGGGTCGAAGAGCACGCGCCGGCCGTCGATCTCGGCGAGGACGCTGGAGTGCCCCATCCAGGTCAGCCGCAGCCCGGAGGCGGGCGGTACGGCGAGGTCCGCGAGTGTGTCCTGGTGGACCGGGATCGGGGTGGCGGGCGCGCGGCGGGCGCGTGACTCCTTGCGGAGGTAGACCTTCGACAGCTCCAGCATGGAGCCGGACGGTCTGGTCCTGGCGGTGCCCTCGGGATTCTGGAACACACCGTCGGCGAAGTTCGGGGAATTGAGGATCCGCTCCAGGCGCTCGCCGGCCGCGTCGGCCCCGAAGGTCTCGGACCGCATCGCGCGCAGTCGGGAGCGGAGTGAGGGTGGGGAGCCGACGCCGGTCACTGCATCTCCTGAAGGTTCGGGTTCATATCATTATGGGCGTTTTTCGCTACCGGGGTGCCAGGCCGGTTCTGCCGTCCGAGGCACCTGACTGCAACGTCCGGACGATCTCCCGGATTCCCCCACATGGCCACCGACAGTCGAATTCCGGCCACTCGACCACCGCCCGCCGGGCGTCCGGCGGCCATCGCGATCTCTTTGACAGCCGCTCCCCCGGCTCCGGATACTGACTTCCCATTCAGTTGCAGAACTCCCCCACGGTCTGCCGTCGCCCCCGGAGGCGCCCACCCATGTCCCCGCTCATATCGCTGACCTGGCAGGACCACATCACCGGCCGCAAGGGCTATCTGGTCGTCGACCGGCTCGTGCGCGGTGTCTCCAGCGGTGGACTGCGGATGCGGGAGGGCTGTTCGCTGGAGGAGGTGACCGGGCTCGCGCGTGGCATGACCATGAAGGAGGCCCTGCACTTCAACGACGACCCGTCGGCGCGCTACATCCCGCTCGGCGGCGCCAAGGGCGGTATCGACTGCGATCCCCGGGATCCGGCGGCGTACGGCATCCTCGTCCGCTACCTGCGCGCCCTGCGGCCGTACATCGAGACCGTCTGGACCATGGGCGAGGACCTGGGGCTGACCCAGGATCTGATCGACAGGGCCGCCGGCGAGGCGGGGCTCGTCTCGACCGTCCAGGCGATCCATCCGCTCCTCGACGACGAGGAGGCCGCGCGCCGGCGGCTCGCCGACGCCTTCGCCGTGGACGTCGACGGGATCGGCCTGGACGAGCTGGCCGGCGGCTGCGGGGTGGCCGAGGCGGCGCTCACCGCGCTGGACCGGGCGAAGGTGGCGTACGACGGGACACGGGTCGCGGTGCAGGGTCTGGGGACCATGGGCGGGGCGACCGCGCGGTTCCTCCACCGGGCCGGACTCACCGTCGTGGCCGTGGCGGACGTCAAGGGCACCATCGTCTGTCCGGAGGGCCTGGACGTCGAGGCGCTGCTCGCCGCGCGCGACGCGTTCGGGACGGTGGACCGCGCGGTGCTGCGACCCGGCGACCGTGAGCTGCCGGGTGACGCCTGGCTGTCGGCGGACGCGGAGATCCTGGTGCCGGCGGCCGTCTCGTACGCGATCGACACCGCCAACCAGGCGCGGATCAAGGCCCGTTGGATCGTCGAGGCGGCCAACATGCCTGTGCTGGCCGAGGCGGAGGAGCTGCTGGCCGAACGCGGGATCACGGTGCTGCCGGACATCGTTGTCAACTCCGGTACCAACGCCTGGTGGTGGTGGACCCTCTTCGGCGACATCGGCCCCGACGCGGACGTGGCCTTCGCCCACACGCGGCGCTCCATGCGCGCGCTGACGGAGCTGATGCTGGCTCGCGCGGAGGCCGGCGGTACGACTCCGAGAGCCGCCGCGTACGCGATCGCCACGGCCCGACTGCCCCTGATCGCCGAGCGGTTCGGCCACTACCTCTGACCGGAGCCCCTATTTGTTTACAGCCCGGCGAATTGTGTCAACCGCCGGGAGTTAGGGTTCAAGTGTGGCGAGAGTACGGCTGAGTGTGGAGGAGCGGCGCGAGGACCTCCTGCGCGCCGCCGTCGATCAGATCCAGACACGGGGGGTGGCGGCCGTGCGCGTGGCAGACGTCGCCACCGTCCTGGGCGTGAGCAACGCCCTGGTGCTGTACCACTTCTCCACGAAGGAGAAGCTTCTCGCCGCCGCCTTCCGGCACGCCGCCGAGGAAGACCTGGCGCAATTGCGGGAGTTGCTCGGCCGCCGTACCAGCGCCCTGCGAAGACTGCACGCGGCGATCCGCTGGTACGCGCCGACCGGTGAGGCCAAGGGCTGGCGGCTCTGGATCGAAGGATGGGCGGCGGCGCCGCGCGAGCCCACGCTGCACGAGGTGGCCAGCGAACTCGACCAGCAGTGGAAGGCCGCGCTCGCCTCTGTCATCAACGAAGGCGTCGACGCGGGTGAGTTCCGCTGCTCCGACCCGGTCGCCGCGGCCTGGCGGCTGACCGCGCTGCTGGACGGACTCGCGGTGCAGATGACGTCGTACGCGGGATCGCTGAGCCGCGCCACCCTCCTGGACTGGACGGACGAGGCGCTGGCACGCGAACTGAGCATCGACAGAGCGGAGCTCACCGCCGCGGGCGGATGACCGGTCCCGCCGACCGGAAAGAGCCACCCGAAGCGCCACCGGAGGTCGCCCTCACCGGCCGGAACCGCCACGGCCATACTGTGCGCGAGATCCGGAATCCGGAACGAAGGTGGAGACTGTGGCGCAGCGGCAGACCGAACATCCGGACGTTGGGAAAACAGCCGGGCCGGGGGCCGGGCCCAGAGCGGAGCAGGACCATGACGTGCTGGTCGTCGGCGGCAGCGGGGTCGACACGGTCGTCCGCGTCGACTCGCTCCCCGTCCCGCTCGCCGACTCGGTCGGTGTGGGGCCGATCCGCGAATGGCCCGGTCAGACCGGCGGCAATGTGGCCCTGGGCTGTCGGGCCCTCGGACTGAACGTCAAATTCCTCGACTTCGTCGGTGACGACCCGGCGGGCGGTCAGGTACGCGAACATCTCGCCAAGGGCGGTGTGGACTTCGAGGGGCTGATCTCGTCCGCCGGGACCCGGCGGGCGGTCAATCTCGTCGAGACGACGGGCGGCCGGATGTCCTTCCACGACGCGCGCGATCCGGAAGACCTGCGGATGCCGCGCGACTTCTATCTCCCCCACCTCGCGCGGGCCCGCCATGTCCATGTGTCGATCACGAACTTCACCCGTTATCTCTTCGACGACATCATCGAACAGGGTGTCCCCGTCTCGACCGATCTGCACGACTGGGACGGAGTGGACGCCTACCACCGGGAGTTCGCCTACCGCGCGGACCTGGTCTTCCTCAGCGCCGCCGGAGCGAGCGAGCGAATAGCCCCGGTCATGCGGGAGATCCTGCGTGAGGGCAGGGCGCAGGCGGTGGTGGCCACCGCGGGCGCCGGAGGGTCGTATCTGCTGACCCGGGAGGGCAGCCGTACTCCCCGGCCGATCCCGGCGACCGTCCCGCCCGCACCGGTGGTGGACTCCAACGGCGCGGGCGACGCGTATGTCGCCGGGTTCCTCTACGGGCGGCTGGCCGGACGGGACCTGGAGGCGTGCGCGCGCCTCGGCGCGGTGGCGGGCGCCTACGCCTGCACAGTGGAGGGCAGTTCGTCGCTGATCGGCGCCGACGCGCTCCTCTCCCGCACGTCCTGACCCAGGTCTGCCTGAGGCCCGAGTCAGGTGTGAAGCGGGTGCGGCTCAGGTCTGCTTCAGCGGTTCGTACTCCCCGGAGTCCAGGCCGAACGTCCAGGCGACGCCCGCCTTGGCGGTACGAGTCCCCGGCGGCACGCGCAGCCAGTAGGTGCGGCTCGTGCCGTCGGGCTCGGGGGTGGAGTTGACGACTTCGACCATCACGACGTCCTCGTCCCCGGCGAGGGCTATCCGCCAGAGGATGCCGGTCTCGTCCTTGTTGATGGGCTCGGCGCCGGACTCGGTGAGATACCGGTCGTAGCCGTAGTGCTCCAGCATGACGCGGCGCAGCTCCGCGTTCTCCTCGTTACGGATCCGCGCGGGATCGAGCGAGGTGAGCTCGTCGAGGAAGCCGGCCGGGACCGGCATCCCGCGCCAGGCGTAGAGGGCGAAGCCGTCGGGGTAGGCGAGGGCCGGGCCGTCACCGCGGTCGAGGCGCCCCGCCTCGTCACGGTGCAGCTCCACGGGGCGTTCGCACACCACTGTCACCTTCTCGTAGGGCCACCACCAGCCCGCGTGCGCCGCGACCTCGGCGAGTCCCGTGAGCCGGTCGCCACGGCCGTCGAACGCGGCGAGCCAGGCCGCGTCGTGCTGACCGAGAACCGCGTCGAGCAGCAGCTGACGCGTGGCGGGGAGGTCCTCCGCCTCCGTGCCGAGCGAGTCGGTGATGCCGGAGCGGATCCGGTCGGCGAGGGCGCGGGTGGTGTCCCAGAGCCGGGCGCCGGTGGCACCCCACCGGTCGGCCCAGCCCGCCGGGCCCAACTCGTCGTGAATACGGCGCCGTTCGTCCGCCCATGGCTTGGTGCGGACCTCCTCACGGACCGATCTGCCCCGATCCGTGAGGGACTTGACTGCGGCGAGCCCGGCGAGCGGGGAGTCCGCCCAGATGATCCGCTCCGGCTCGGCCAGTCCCGCCGTTCGGTACGCGAGCCGTATCCCCGCCTCGGCCGCCGGCCTGTCGGCCGCACCTGTCGCCGCCGCGACGCCCCGCCATTTGTCCACATTCCGCATGTCTGAAGCCCCGTCCCCTGTCATCACTGTCCCTGTACTTTCCTGCCGAGCCGTCGATCGGGCCGTCTGCCGAGCCGTTCGCGCGGCCGTTTCGCACGTCCTCAGTCGGCGACGACGCGCACCGCTCCCGGCAGGTACTCCCGCTGGCGCACCACGCGGAACCACCCCTTGGGCAGCGCTATCGCCGCGTGCTCCTCGTGCACCACCCGCCCGCCCTCCGGCAGATGAAGCAGCATCGGCCCGAACTCGCCCCCTGTCTCGCGGACGAGCAGGCCGGGGCCGGTCACCGCGTGGGCGTGTCCCGTGACCTCACCGAGCGCCAGGACGAGGCGCCCACGCGCGTCCCTCGGCTCGCTCCGCGCCTCGGCCACACCGGGCGGCACGCTCTCCTCCGCCACGGGCACGATGAGCACGTCTCCCTGCCGGTACATGGCTCTCCCCTCGACCGGCCGGCACCGAGTGCGCCGACCTGTGAACGACGCTAGACGGTGGGTCTGACAATCGGCTCCGCCCCCGAACCGGGCTTGTCAGTGGCGCCTGTTACAACTTCTCTCAAGCCAAAGCCGATCAACGCCGACGCCCGGTGTCTGGAGCACTCGCCATGACCATTTCGAACCATCTGCAGGAGTTGGACGGCCTGCCCGCGTTCGACTTCCCCGACGCCGAAGCCGAGCCGAAGGCGAAGCTCCCCGACGCGGGGTCGGTGGCCTGGCGCGTCGCGGTGGACGCGTACGAGAGCGAGGAGGAGTGGGAGTCGGCGTTCGCCCGTTTCCTCAAGGCCGTCGACGCGACCCAGGTCCGCGCGCTGATCGTCGGCGCCTGGAGCGACGTCTACGACACCGCTCCTGACGGCGTGATAGGGGCCATCGTCGCCGCGAGCGACCAACTCCCCTCTCTGGGTGCGCTGTTCGTCGGTGACATCACCTACGAGGAGTGCGAGATCTCGTGGATCAACCAGACGGCGATGGCGCCGCTGCTCAACGGTCTCCCGCAACTGCACTCCTTCGGGGTGCGCGGCGGCCAGGGGCTGGACATGGCCGGCGTCAAGCACGAGCGGCTTCGCTCCCTGACCGTCGAGACGGGCGGTCTGGACGCCGATGTCGTGCGGAACATAGCCGCGGCCGAACTGCCCGCGCTGGAGCGGCTGGACATCTGGCTGGGTGTGTCCTGGTACGGCGCGAACACGGTCGTGGCGGACCTGGAGCCGTTCCTCACCGGAGCGCGTCTCCCCGCTCTGAAGTCACTGGCGCTGCGCAACAGCGAGATCCAGGACGACATCGCGGCGGCGCTGGCGGGAGCGCCGGTCGTGGCGCGGCTGGAGACGCTCGACCTGTCGATGGGCACCCTCGGTGACGAGGGAGCCGAGGCGCTGCTCGGCGGTCAGCCGCTCACGCATCTTAAAAAGCTCGATCTGCACCACCACTATCTCAGCGAGCCGATGCAGGAGCGGATCCGTACGACTCTGGAGCCTGCGGGCGTGCTCGTGGATCTCTCCGAGTGCGAGTCCGCGAGGAACGACGACTCGCGTTTCACGGCGGTGGCCGAATGATCTTCATGGACGGGATCGACCACCTTGATGAGTTCCACGGGCTTCCCGTCTTCACGCTGCCCCGCGAGAAGGCCCCGGCACCGGGTTCGATGCCCGAGCCCCACTCCGTCGCCTGGCGGCTCGACTGCGGATGGGACGAGGAGTGGACGTTCCCCGACGTGTGGCGGCATTTCACGGATGTGGTGGACACCGAGGGCGTGCGCGCGCTGGTCATCGGGCCCTGGTGGTGCGGCGACTACTCGGAGCTGAGGCCCGCCCTGGAGCTGATCGTGGCCGACGCGGCGCGATTCCCCGCACTGCGGGCGCTGTTCCTGGCGGACGTGGTCGGCGAGGAGTGCGAGGTGTCCTGGCTGCAAATCAACGACATCACCCCGGCCATCGAGGCGTTCCCGCTGCTGGAGGAGTTCGGCGTGCGGGGATGCGGCGACACATATCAGGACGGTGACCTGCGGCTTCGGCCGGTGAAGCACGACCGGTTGCGGGTGCTGCGTTTCGAGTCGGGCGGGCTGCCGGGGACCGTCGTCCGCGCCGTCGGTGCGAGCGACCTGCCCGCGCTGGAACATCTGGAGCTGTGGCTGGGCGTCGGCGAGTACGGAGGCAACGCCACCGTCGCCGATCTCGCGCCGTTCCTCGACGGCGGCGGGTTCCCGCGTCTTCGCCGTCTGGGGCTCCAGAACAGCGAGATCCAGGACGAGATCGCGGGCGCCGTGGCCGCGGCGCCGGTCGTCGCCGGGCTCGAAGCGCTGGGGCTGTCGATGGGCACGCTCACCGACGCGGGAGCCGAGGCGCTGCTGGCCGGCCAGCCCCTCACCCACCTCGCCGAGCTGGATCTGCGCCACCACTACATATCACCGCCCTGGCTCACCCGGATCGAGGAGGCCCTGGAGCCGCACGGTGTGCGGCTGGAGCTGCACCCGTCCGACGTCATCGGCGAAGACGACGAGTGGCGTTATGTCGTCGTCTCCGAGTAGCGGCGGGCCGCCTCTGGCGGTCGTCGGCAATCCCGCGAACCGCCGCGTCCGGCTGTTCCAGGACGCGGTGGGCGCGGCGGGCCTGCCACCGGCCCGTGAGGTGGCCTGGCTCGAAGTGCTGGGCGGGCGCGCCGAGTTCCACCCCGGTGAGACCGTGCGTGTCGAGTCGCCGGGCGAGGACGCGGCGGTGGAGCGGCTGTTGCGCGGCACGGACGATCCGACGCGGGTCGAGGGCACGGCGCTCTGGTACGAGCGGTTCACCTCCGCCGTAAGGGAGTTGGGCCATGGGGTGCGCGAGGCGGGTGCGCGTCTCCTGGACGATCCGGACGAATTGGCGGTGCTGTTCGACAAGCGGCTGTGCCACGAGGTGCTGGACCTGGCCTCCGTCCCGGTGCCACCGTCACCGACCTCGGGGTCCGGCGCCCCGCCCGTGCGCGGCTGGGACGACGTACGTGCGCTGATGGGCTCTCCCGGCATGCGCCGGGCGTTCGTCAAGATCGCCCACGGCTCGTCGGCCTCGGGGGTGCTGGCCGTCGAGTACGCCGGCCCCGGCCGGGTGCGCGCGACGACATCGGTCGAACGCGACGCGGCGGGACGGCTGTTCAACTCGCTGCGGGTACGGCGGCTGACGACCGAGCCGGAGGTGGCGGCGATCGTCGACGCGCTGGCCCCGGACGGGCTGCATGTCGAGCGGTGGCTGCCGAAGGCCATGCTGAACGGCAGGGCGACGGATCTGCGGGTGGTGGTCGTCGCGGGCCGCGCGACGCACGCCGTCGTACGGACCAGCTCGTCGCCGATGACCAACCTGCATCTGGGCGGCTCGCGCGGCGATCTGAACGCGGTGCGGGAGGCGGCCGAAGCGGCGAGCGGCGGGGGTGGTTGGCGAGCCGCCCTGGAGATCTGCGAACAGGCCGCGGCCTGCTTCCCCGGCACGCACTGCGTGGGGGTGGACCTGCTGCCCGCGACAGGCTGGCGCCGCTTCGCCGTCGGCGAGGTCAACGCCTTCGGTGATCTACTGCCCGGCCTCACCGGACTACCCGGCAGCGGCGCGGAAGGCCTGGACACCTACGGGGCGCAAATCGCGTCGCTGCGGGCCGGCGGGCCGCCCGCGACGGGCCCCTGGAGGGAGCACGGTGCGCGGCTTTGAGGGGACGGGTTCCAAAGTCGCCGCCACAGCGGGCGAAAGCTCCGCAGGTGCGGACGCGGAGACAGAACGTGCGACACACGCGGACACGGCGACCAAAGGCGCCAAGTTCGCGGGCACCGCGGGCACGGTCGCGGAGACAGAACGCCCGGGACGCGCGAGCGCGGCGACCACGGGTGCCGGGATCGCCGGCACAGCGGGCCCCGGCGTCCCGGGCACAGGCGCGGAGACGGAAGGTGCGACACACGCAAGCACGGCGAGCGCGGGCGCGCACGCGGACGCGGAGGCGGAGGCGGAGGCGGAGGCGGACACGGACGCACACCCCGACGCGGAGCGTGCGCCGAGCGCCCGAACGGTCGGCAAGGGCACGCGGACCACCGGCGCAGACCTGCCCGACATGCGCCAAGTCGTGGGCCGCGACGACCTGCTGCTCATCACGCTCGACACTCTGCGCTACGACGTGGCCGCCGAGCTGACCGCGGCGGGCCGGCTGCCGAATCTCGCCCGGCATCTCCCGGGCGGGCGCTGGGAGAAGCGGCACGCCCCCGGCAGCTTCACCTATGCCTCGCACCAGGCGATGTTCGCCGGGTTCCTGCCGACGCCCGCGTCGGCGGGGCCGCATCCGCGGCTGTTCGCCGCGCGGTTCGAGGGGAGCGAGTCCACGGCCGCGAGGACGTTCGTCTTCGACGCGCCCGACCTCGTGTCGGGTCTCGCGGACGCCGGGTACCGGACGGTGTGCGTTGGAGGTGTCGGCTTCTTCAACATGCGGGGCGCGCTCGGTTCCGTACTGCCGGGGATGTTCCAGGAGAGCCACTGGGAGCCGGAGTTCGGCGTCGCGTCGCCGACGTCCTTCGAGTCTCAGGTGGCCCGCGCGGAGCGGGTCGTTTCCGAACTGCCCGCCGGTCAGCGGCTTTTCCTCTTCGTCAATGTGCCGTCGCTGCACCAGCCGAACTGGTTCCATCTGCCCGGCGCCACCCGTGAGGCGGGCGACTCGCGTGAGACGCACGCCGCCGCGCTCGAATACGTGGACCGGCACATCGGCCGGCTCTTCGCCGCGGCGGGCAGCCGCCGCCGCTGCTTCACCATCGTCTGTTCCGACCACGGCACGGCCTACGGCGACGACGGCTGGACGGGCCACCGCCTCGGCCACGAGTCCGTCTGGACCGTGCCGTACGCCCACTTCTTCCTGGAACCAGGGGCACCCTGATGACCGACACGACCAGTACCACCGGCACCGCGCCCCGGCCGCGCCCGTACGAGAGTTACGTCTACGCCTATCCGCACAAGACGGCGTACCGTCCGCTGGCCGACCGTCCGGCGCTGAGCGGCCTGTGGGCCGGTGAGCGGAAGGACGCGCTCTCGCTCTATCTGCACATACCGTTCTGCGAGGTCCGCTGCGGCTTCTGCAATCTCTTCACCCGGATCGGCGCGCCCGGCGAACTGACGACCCGTTACCTGGACGCGCTGGACCGGCAGGCGACCGCTGTCGCCGACGCGCTCCACGCGGACGGCGCGACGGAGGCGGACGGAGTGCGCTTCGCCGCCGCCGCTTTCGGCGGCGGCACCCCCACCTTCCTCGACGCCGCCGAGCTTGAGCGGCTGTGCGACATCGCCGAGAAGCGGATGGGCGCCGATCTGCGGGCCGTCCCGCTCTCCGTGGAGACATCGCCGTCGACCGCCACCGCCGACCGGCTGTCGGTGCTGGCCGAGCGCGGGGCCACACGGCTGAGCATCGGCGTGCAGAGCTTCGTCGAGGAGGAGGCGAAAGCGGCCGTGCGCCCGCAGCGCCGCTCGGACGTCGAGGCCGCGCTCGGCCGGATCCGGGACGCGCGGATCCCGGTCCTCAACATCGACCTCATCTACGGCATCGACGGGCAGACCCCGGAGTCCTGGCGGCTCTCGCTCGACGCGGCGCTCGCCTGGCGGCCCGAGGAGCTGTATCTCTACCCGCTGTACGCACGGCCGTTGACCCCGCTGGGCAGGCGCGCGCATCCCAGTGAGGCCGGCTGGGACACCCAGCGGCTGGACCTCTACCGGCGGGGCCGGGACCATCTGCTCGCCGAGGGGTACGAGCAGGTGTCGATGCGGATGTTCCGCCGCGCCGGCGCGCCGCGCGAAGGGGCCGAGGACTACGCGTGCCAGACCGACGGCATGATCGGTCTCGGCTGCGGCGCGCGTTCGTACACCTCGCGGCTGCACTACTCCTTCGACTACGCGGTCGGGATGCGCGAGATCCGGAACATCATCGACGACTACACGGCCACCGAGGACTTCTCCCGCGCCGAGGTGGGCCGCGCGGTCGACCCGGACGAGGCCCGCCGCCGCCACCTCCTCCAGTCGCTGCTCCAGGCGGAGGGCATGGAACTGGACGAGTACCGCGCGCGGTTCGGCAGCCTTCCGGGCGACGACTTCCCGGCCGAGCTGACGCGCTTCGCCGGCCTCGGCTGGCTCGACACGGCCGCCGGGCCAGGTCTCCTTCGGCTCTCGCCGGAAGGGCTCGCCCACTCGGACGCGCTGGGCCCGGCCCTGTTCTCCCCCGCCGTCCGGGCCGCGATGGCCGCCTACGAACCGAAGTGAGGCACCCATGGACCTGACGATCCTCTACCGGGGCCCGCTCGCCTCCTGCGACTACGACTGTCCGTACTGCCCGTTCGCCAAGCGCCGTGACAGCACTGACCAGTTGCGCGCGGACCGGGCCGCGCTGACGCGCTTCACGGGATGGGTGGCCGAGCAGACCGACGACCGTCTGTCGGTCCTCTTCACACCGTGGGGCGAGGGCCTCACCCGGTCCTGGTACCGGCGGGCGCTCACCGACCTCTCCCACCTGCCGCACGTCGCCCGGGTCGCCATCCAGACGAACCTCAGCTGCCGTACGGACTGGCTGAAGGCCGCCGACCCGGCCAAGCTGGCGCTCTGGTGCACGTATCACCCCGGCCAGACGCCGTACGACCGTTTCCTCACCAAGTGCCGGGAGCTGGGCGACGCGGGCATCCGCTTCAGCGTCGGCGTCGTCGGCTTCCCCGACCATCTCGACCAGGCACGCCGGCTCCGGGCCGACCTCCCCGACCAGGTGTACCTCTGGGTCAACGCGGCGGAGGGCCGCACGTATTCGGACCCGGAGGCCGTCGACTGGACCTCGATCGACCCTCTGTTCCCGTTCAGCCGCCACCCCCACCGCTCGGCCGGCCTCCCGTGCCGTACGGGCGAATCGGTGATCTCGGTGGACGGCGAAGGCACGGTCCGCCGCTGCCACTTCGTCCCGGCGGAACTGGGCAATCTCTACGACGGCTCCTACCGCCGCGCCCTCGAACCGCGCGCCTGCCCGCTCACCACCTGCGACTGCCACATCGGCTATGTCCATCTGGAGACACTGCCGTTGTACGACGTCTTCGCGGGCGGCGTCCTGGAACGGATACCGCTGAGCGCGTCAAGGCGCTGAACTCCGTGCCCCGCACCGGCTCAGTGCCGCACCAGCGGCAGCAGGTCCGGGCGTTTGGCGACCGTATGGTCGCCCGAGGATTCACCGCGCAGACGGCGGCCGATCCAGGGGACCAGATATTCGCGTGCCCACTGCATGTCGTCGCGGCGCACCTCCAGCGTGCCGCGCGGCGGCAGGGGCGGCCACGGCTGGTCGGGGTCGGCGGGGGTGTCGAGGCCGAGGACCTGCGCCGCGCGCAGCGCCACGCGGGTGTGGCCCTCGGGTGACAGATGCAGCCGGTCGCTGTCCCAAGCGCGCCTGTCCTGCACCGACTTGAGGGACCACAGGTCCAGGACCGGACAGTCGTAGCGGTCGGCGATGGAGCGGACATGGGCGGTGAACGTGGCTATCTTGCCGCGCAGATGGCGCAGCACCGGCACGCCCCGGGTGTCGAACCCGGTGGGGACCATGACGGTGCCGACCGCGCTCGTCAGGTCGGCCAGCGCCCGTTCGAAACGTTCAGCGACGTCGTCGGGGTCGCTGCCGGGCCGGATGATGTCGTTGCCGCCCGCGCAGAACGTCACGAGATCCGGAGCGAGTTCCTTGGCGCGCGGGATCTGCTCGGCCACGATCTGGTCGAGCAGCCGTCCCCGTACGGCGAGATTGGCGTACCGGAACGATTCGTCCGATGCCCGGTCGGCGAGCAGTACCGCGAGGCGGTCCGCCCAGCCGACATAGATTCCGCCCGGTCCGGGATCTCCGACGCCCTCGGTGAAACTGTCACCGATGGCCGCGTAAGACCCGAAGGCACCTCTGGTCTCTGTTCTCGAATCGTCAGCCACAGCAGAACATCATTCACCCGGCCATGTGACCTACGCGACCGTAAGAAGTCGCCTTCCCCGGTGAGAAAAACCACCGGTCAAAATTCGTTCAACCGGGAATAGGAGAAAGGCCGTCGGCCGGTACCCGGA
>NZ_JBHXRX010000095.1:0-24448 GCF_042714995.1 Streptomyces sp. NPDC058665 | reverse complement strand
GCACCGCGCACACCGCGCGGTGCGACCCGGCCGTCGGCCGTCCAACTCGTCGGCGGCACGGGGCCGTTCACCGGCCGACCGTGTCCATGTGTGCCCCGTCGCCAGGTGTGAGCAGCGCGAGATGACCCCCGTCGTCGAGCGGTGTCGGGACGGTGAGAGTGGTCAGCGGAACGGCCCGGTCCGCGTCGAAGAGATGGATCTCGCCGTGCCCGCCCCGCGAGACGGCCACCAGCGGGCCTCCCGGCGAGCCGGCGATCGCCCGGCGCTGGACCCCGTCCCACGGCGTACCGCCCCGGCGTGGGGCCCCCGCCATCTCCGGCAGCGGGAGCCGGGCCGTGACGTGCGGACGCCCGCCGGGTCCGGCCGGCGCCGCGAGCAGGACGAGTTCGTCACCGTCCGGGTGGACACGGGCGTACGCGATGTGACGGGCGGTCACCGCCAGCCGGAAGACGAGGCCGGGGCCCAGGTCCAGCCGGCCCGTACTCCCGGTGTCGAGCTGATGCCACCACGCGTCGTTGGTCCAGTCCGGCCACTTCCCGGGATCGGCCGGCCCGCCCCGTACGCAGGACCACAGGGTCCGCCGGACCGGATCGAGCCGCAGATAGAAACCTCGTCCGCCGCTCCGGCCGTCGGCCCCCCAGGGCAGCGGCGGCTCCGTGATGAGCTTGTCGCCTTCCCTGCGGGCGCGGTGCACGCCTGAGCCCGCCGCGGCGAACAGCCGTCCGGTGAGCGGGTCCAGGGCGTCCCCGTGCGCGTCATGGTCCGGCAGGGGTATGCGCTGGAGAGCTTCCGCAGGAGGACAGGCGGGAGCGGCGGCCATCAGGTCGCTGTGCCGGTGAACCGTCAGCTCGCCCGGTTCCCGGTGGCGCAGGACGACCAGCGGCTCCCCGCCGCCGCCGACGACGGTGACGCCCGGTTCGCCGACCCGCGTGCGTACGCGCACGGCGTCGGCGTGCCCCGGTGCCCCGAGGACGACAGCCGTCAGCAGGTCCGACCACGCCTCCCAGTTGCGCCCGAGACCCGTGGTGACGGCGAGATGCCGCCCGGCCGGGTCGGCCGACAGGTGTTCCGCCGGTACGGCGACCGGCACCGCGGTCTCGACCAAGGGCCGTCCCGCGTCGGGACCGTAGGGATCGAGTACGAGCAACTCACCGGCCCGGTCGTCCACGAACGCGGTCCGGTCACCGCGAAGTGCGAGGAACCCGGCGTGCTCGGCGAGGTGCCGACCGTTCAGAGCCGCACGTTCCGTGCCGTCGGGGAGGTCCAACAGGGCTGTCCGGCCCGCTACTTGGTCGGCGACCAGCAGGCGTGGGGGCAGGGTCACGGCGATCTCCGGTTCCGGGGTCAGTTGTCGGGCGCGTTATTGGTAATGATTATCATGACGAGACTGACAGTGGAATCGACGGCAGAACCGACGACAGAACTGAGGAACCCACCCATGCCACGCACCGTGCTGAAAGCCCGCCGATGGATCGCGACCGCCGTCCTGGGAGGTCTGCTGGTCGGCTGCGGCTCCGCGGACCCGGCCGACGACGACTCCGGGGGTGAGGGCGGGAGAGGTGCCACCTCGCGTACCAGCGTCGAGGTGCGGCCCATCGAGGCCGCGAGAGAGATCACCGATGCCAGGAATGTCACCGTCTCCCTGGCGAAGCCCCCGGAGAAGGTCGTCTGCCTGGTGGCGCTCTGCGACGACATCCTCGCGGAGCTGGGCATGACCCCGGCCGCCACCAACTCCGCGCTGCTCGCGCGTCCGACGTTCCTGGGCAAGGAGAAGGCGGCGAAGATACCGGTGGTGCCGGGCGGTTTCCTCAGCCCCGAGGCCGAGGCGATCCTGTCCTACGAACCGGACCTGGTGATCGGCCTTGAGGACACCCACGGCAAGCTCGCGCCCGCGCTGAAGGGCGCCACCACCTTCTGGCCGGTACAGCCGGGCACCTGGCAGGACAGCGTCGGCTATCTGCGCGACCTGGCCGCGCTGACCGGGCGCACCGCGCAGGGGGAGAAGGCGGAGCGGACGTTCCGTACCCGTCTGGCCGAGGCCGAGAAGCACCGGAGCGACGCGACCGCACTGATCATCTTCGGCAGCGACGAGAACTTCGGCGTCGCGACCCCGGAGACCGATGTCGCGGCCGGGCTGTTCCCGAAGATCTCCCACTACCCCTGGAAGAGCCGGGGAGTTGACGGCACGTACAGCCTGGAGGAGATCCTCGCGCGCGACGTCGACGTGCTGTTCGTCGAGACCCTCTCCTTCGGCGCCCCCGACGGCAAGCTGTCCGACAAGCTCGCCGAGAACCCCCTCTGGGCGCAGATTCCAGCCGTCAAGAACGGCAAGGTCATCGAGGTCGACTCCGAGGTGTGGGCCAAGGGGCGCGGCACCCGCTCCCTGGGCCTGGTCCTCGACGAGGCGACGGCCGCGCTCCGGTGACGCACCGGCCTGTCGCGGTTGTCTGTCTGCTGACGGCTGCCCTCGCCGGATCCGTGAGCGCGCTGTGCCTGGGGACGCCCTACGTGGCACCCGACCGGCTCGCACAGACCTTGGGCTCAGATGGCCTTGAGGGCGTCGTCGTCGGCCAACTGCGGTTTCCACGGCTGGTGTTGGCGGTCGTCGCCGGGGCCTGTCTGGGCGCCGCGGGACTTGTGCTCCAGGAGGCGCTGCGCAACCCGCTCGCCGTCCCGGAGATGCTCGGCGTCTCCTCAGGCGCGGCGCTCGGTGTGGCGGCTCCGCTGGTGCTCACCCTGTCCGTGCCGCTCGCCGTGCAGCCGTTCCTCGCGCTCGGCGGGGCGGCCCTCGGCGGGGTGCTCACCCTGGTCGCCGCGGGATTCGGACGCAGCCCCTCGGCGGTGCTGCTCACCGGGGCCGCCGTCGCCGCGGCGCTTCAGGCGGGGCTGCTGGTGCTCATGGTGCTGGCCGACCAACTCGATCTCCAGCTCATCTACCGCTATCTGCTGGGCAGTCTCTCCGGCAGGACCTGGGACGACGTCACAGGTCTCTGGCCGTGGCTCGTGGTGGCGGTACCGGCACTCGTGCTCTGCGTGCCGGTGCTCGGAGTGCTGCGGCTCGGGGACGACGACGCCCGCACGCTGGGCGTACGGGTCGGCCGCGCAAGGGTCGCCGCGCTGGCCATCGCCGTTGTCCTGATCGCCCCGGTCGTGGCCGTCTGTGGACCGGTGGCCTGGGTCGGCTTCCTCGCACCCCAACTGGCCAGGCGGCTGCGGCCGGACGGCGACGCGGGACGCCTGCTCGTCCTGTCGGCGGCGTGCGGTGCCGTCGTGGTGCTCTGCGCCGACCAGCCGGCGCGCCTCGCCCTGGCTCCGGTCGAGACCCCGGTGGGGGCCTGGACCGCGCTGGTCGGCGTGCCCGTGGGGGTCGCGCTGCTGAAGCTGCGGGGGCGGGGAGCCCGGACCGAGGTCCGCGTGGCACCTGCCGGGCGGTACGGGGCGGCGGCCGGTCCGGTACGGGACGGCCCACCGCCCCTTCTGCGGAAGGCCGAACGATGAGCGCGCCACCGCCGCTGCCGTGGTCCCCGCCGCCGGTCGTCGCGGACAGGACTGGGCGTGCCCTGCGCGCCGTGCGGGGCGGGCCCGCCAGGATCGCGGTCCTCGCGCTGCTCGTCGTTGTGGTCGGCTGCGCCGACCTGGTCGCAGGACGTGCCCTCTCCCTCGCCGATGTCCGGGACGTCCTGCTCGGGGGCGGCGACCCCATGGCCCGGCACATCGTGCTCCAACTCCGCGTGCCCCGGCTGCTGGTGGCCCTGGTCGCGGGCGCGAGCCTGGGACTGGCGGGGCTCGTGCTCCAGTCGGCGCTGCGCAATCCGCTGGCCGGGCCCGAGGTCACCGGCGTCACCCCGGGCGCGGTGCTCGGCGCCGTGACAGCCACCGGGCTCGGGCTCGCCGGCTGGGAGTCCCCGACGGCGGTGGTCGTCGCGGCGTGTCTCGGCGGCTTCGCCGGAGCGGGACTGCTCTGGCTGCTCGCCGGGCGGGAGAAGGGCGATCCCGAACAGACCGCGGTGTACGGCGTGCTCGTCTCCGCCGTGCTCGCCGGATGCACCGCCATGGTGCTGCTGGTCGCGCCGGGGGAGCTGGGCAGTGTCGTCCAGTGGCTGATCGGCTCCACGGAGGGGCGGGTCTGGCAGCACTGGCACCTGCTGTGGCCCTGGGCCCTGGCGTGGGCGGTGGCGGCCTGGCTGCTCGCCGGGCCGCTGACGCTGCTGCGCTGCGGCGACGAACAGGCCGCTGCGGCCGGGCTCGACACCGGCCGGGGCCGGGCGGCGGCCCTGGTCTGCGCGGTGGCGCTGACGGCCGGCGCGGTCTCCGCGGTGGGCGCGCTCGGCTTCGTCGGGCTGCTGGTGCCGCATCTGGCGCTGGCGCTCTTCGGCGCCGATCTGCGGATCGCGCTCCCCGGCGCGGCGCTGCTCGGGGCGGTCGTGGTGTGCGGGGCCGACGCCGCGGCGCAGGCGCTGTCCCGGTCGCTGACCGAGGTGCTCGACACGGACCGGCTCACGGTTCCGGTGGGCGCGCTGACCACCTGTGCCGGTGCGGTGCTGCTGCTGATCGTGGCCCGCCGGCGTACGGACGAGCGATGAACGGCCGGCGCGATCCCTCGCGAAGGACGCCGGGGACACGCCGCGATGGGGAGAGAAGGCGACACGATGACTGAGGATTCCGGCGCCGTCCGGGCCGAGAACCTGAGCTTCGGGTATCCGGGGCGGGATGTCCTGCGCGGCGTCGATCTGCGTATCGGGGCCGGCGAACTGGTGGCCCTGATCGGGCTGAACGGCTGCGGCAAGAGCACCTTCCTGAAACTCGCCGCCGGGCTGCTCGCCCCGACCGGGGGGCGCGTACTGCTGGAAGGGGACGAGGCGGTCCGGCTGACCAGACGGGCCGCCGCCCGCCGCGTCGCGCTGCTGCATCAATCGGCCCCGGCCGTGCCGGGACTGACGGTACGTCAGATGGTTCGGCAGGGGCGTTACGCCGCGCGGGGGCCGCTCGGGATGCTCCGGGACGGCGACGACGAGGTGACCGTGCGGGCGCTCGCCGATGTGGGGGTCACCGCCTGGGCCGACCGCCCGGTGGACGCCCTGTCCGGTGGCGAGCGCCAACGGGTGCGGCTGGCCATGGCGTTGGCCCAGGACACCCGGGTTCTCTTCCTCGACGAGCCCACCACCTATCTGGATCTGCGGCACCAACTGGAAGTGCTCCAGACGGTGGTGCGGCTGCGCGAGGAGCGCGGGCTGACGGTGGTGATGGTGCTCCACGACCTCAACCACGCTGCCCGATTCGCGGACCGGATCGTCGCCCTGCGCGACGGCCGGGTGGCCGCCGACGGCACGCCGCACGAGGTGGTCGACCCCACGCTGCTCGCCGAAGTGCTCGGTGTCCGGGGCCGGGTGGGCCTCGACGACGAGGGCGGCTGGCCGGTCTGTTACCCAGATCACCCTGTCGAGCTCTCCCAGCTATTGCGGAATGAAAATCATATTCATTAGTGTCGGTGGTGCGGCGAGCAGGACAGCCGCAACCGCCAATCGAAACCAATGGAGGCAGCAACTCATGGAGCACAACAAGGTGTTCAGCCCGATCGCCGACCAGGGCCAGCTCGCCCACCTCTCCGCGACCCACTCGAACGCCCTCGTCGAGAACCCCTTCGACGACACCGTCGAGGCCGCCACCGCGGACGAGAAGTAGCACAACTCCTGCTGGCGACAGCAGGTTCGTAAGCAGCGCGACGGGCCCGTCCGGCTCCGTTCCGGGCGGGCCCGTCCCGTTCAAGACCACGCCCCCTGACAGCGATCAATCCCCGGAGGTTCCCGTGACCCGCAGCCGACTCGCTTCCGGCACCGGGATCGTCAGCGTCCCCGGTGCCGGCCTCGTACTGCGCACCGCGGACGGGGAGTTCCTGCGCGTCGACACCGGTCACGCCGACGCCGAGGCGCTGACGCACCGGCTGGTCACGGGGGAGGGCGGGCACGGTACGCGGACGCAGGCCGAACTCGCGCCGCTGGTCGGGGCGTTCGAGAAGGCGGGCTATGCCCTTCCGGCAGCGGCGGGACCGCCGCGACGTCCGCTGCTCGGACGCACGGTGCTCGTCCTGGGCGACCCCGTTCTCACCGCGCCGCTCGCACGCTTCGCCGGAGCCGAGGGCGCCGACGTCCACCCGGCGGAACCGGAACAGGTCACCCGGCTCGTGGCGGGCCCCGCGCCCGACACCCCGACCGCGGTGGTCTGGTGCCTCGATTCGCCTGTTCCGACCGGGCTTTGGGACGAGGCCGACCGACTGCCCGGACTGGGCGTCGGCTGGCTCCGCTGTCACCGGGAGGGCGCCCACAGCTGGATCGAACCCGCCGCCTCCGCCCCCGGGGACGTCACCTCCGCCCACGTACGCCTGCGCAGGCTCGCCGCCACCCCCGCCCACCGTGAACTCGCCGCCTACTGGGCCGGGCACCGCACCCCCGACACCGGCCCGCACCCCACCGAGGCGTCGGCCGCGCTGATCGCCGCGCTGCTCACCGCCGACCTCGCGGGCTGGGCGGCCGGAGAACGGCACCCTGCCTCCCGTCTGCCCGCCCGGCGCGGACTGCGGCGGCTGGACCTGAGGGACCTGACCCTCACCGAGCACCCCGTCCTGCCCGTTCCCGAGGTCGCTCCGATGCCCGCCCCCGCCGGGCGGACGGGCAGCCGGCCATGACCCTCCGGACCCTGTACGTCACGGCGCCGGACGGCAGCCGGCTGGCGACCGACGTGTGTCTGCCGCCAACGCCTGATCCACACCCCGCTGTTGTGATCAGAACCCCTTACGGCCGCACCGCCCACCGTGCCGAGCTGCGCGGCTGGGCGGCGCGCGGATTCGCCGCCGTCGCCCAGGACGTGCGGGGCAGGCACGGCTCGGAAGGGGAGTGGCACCCGTACCGGAGCCATGAGGAGGAGGACGGTGCCGCGACCATCGCCTGGGTGCGGCGCCAGGCATGGAGCAACCGTCAGGTGGTCGCCGCCGGAGCCTCGTACGCCGCCTACTGCGGGCTCGTGACCGCCGTGACCGCTGGGCCGCACGGCGAAGGTCACGGTGACGGCGCGCCGGATGCCGTGATCGCGGCCGTCCCCGCCCTCGGACTCGCCGAGACGGCCCGCGAGTCCACCGGGCCCGAGCGGCTCCGGGCGCGGGCCGGCTGGTGGGCGGCGCACGGCGACCGCTCCGACTCGGACCCCGACGCGCTGGAGAAGGCCCTGGCCAGGGATCCCCGGCTCCTTGAACACCTCCCGGTCGTCGGACTGGGGGAGCGGCTGGACCGCGAACTCCCTTCCTGGAGCGGGGTGTGGGACGACTGCCGGCGCGGCCGGCTGGTCCTGCTCGGTTCGGCCGCCCGGATTCCGCTCCTCGCGGTCGGCGGCACCCGTGATCCGTTCGCCGAGGACACGGTGGCGCTGTGGCGGGGCTGGGGCGGCCCGTCCCGGCTGCTGCTCGGACCGTGGGGCCACCGGCTCACCGGGGGAGCCGCGCCGGTCGCCGGGCTTGCCGCAGGCGGCCGGATCAACCTCGGTGCCCTGTACGTACGGTGGGCGAAGGCGGCTCTCTCGGATCGGATCGACCACACCCGGCGCGGTGTCATCGCGCTGGGTGACAGCGGCCGTTGGTGCCGTGTGCCGGGATCGGACGACGGTCCGGTTCGTGAAACGGCGGGCGTGGCCGGGCAGTTGGCGAGCGCCGCGCACGGAGCGCCGGCCTCCCCACGACCCACTGCCCTGGCCTTCGGCAGCCCCACCGGCCTGCGGCTGCTGCACGGCGCGGAGTTCACCGCCGACCCGGACCGGCCTGTCCGTTCCGACGGTTTCACCGTCCCGGCGCAGCCTGAGCGCGCCGACCGGTGCGTGCTGCTCTCGCCCCCGCTGCCCCGCCCGCTCGATCTGGCCGGGCACGCCGAGGCCAGGGTCCGGGCTGTCAGCGACGCGCCGTGCGCCGACTGGGCCGTGCGGGTCGTCGCCCTCGATCCGGACGGCCGCGCCGACCCGCTCGCCTTCGGCATCGTCCGGCGCACCGACCCGCCCGGCGAAACCGTCGACATCACCGTGCCGCTCGGCACCCTGGGCCGCCGTCTCGACGCCGGGACCAGACTCCGCGTCGAGATCGCCGGACACCACTTCCCCGCCCACGCCCGCAACCCGCACACCGGCGAGGACCCGGTGACCGCCACCCGCCTCGCGCCGTCCCGCAGGACCGTACTGACCCGGGGCAGCGCCCTGCTCCTGCCCGTCACCGCCCGACGCGAATACGTCGAGCCCGTACCGGAGACATGCCGTTGACCACCTCCCTGCCGATCGACGCCCTCGTCGATCCCGTCTGCGGCCTCATCCGTGACGTGGCGCCCGTCGAGCACCCCGACGGCGCCCCGCCCCGCTATGTCGCCATGACCGCCAATGTCTCCGACGCCCGCCGGCTCGGCGCCTGGCCGGCCGACCGCGTCTCGCTCGGCACCACGTTCGGTGACCCCGACGGCGCCCGGATCGCCGCCGTAGCCGAGGCCGTTGAGCGTTACTGCGGCAACCGACTCCCGCCGCCCGGCCACCCGCGGGCGCCCCGGCGCGCCACCGCCGCCCAACTGGCCTCGGAGGGACTGTGTCTGTACGGGCCCGGTGAACTGCCCTCGTACGCCTCCTGGCAGTACGGCCGCGACGGATTCCCGTACGCCCCGCTCCGGGCCGGAACACCGGCACTGTGGACGCGGGGTACCGAGGACGGGCGGGAGTGCTGGGCGCCCGTCGCCCTGACCCATCTCAACTGGCGGCAGGGCGAGCTGCGTTCACTCCCGCGCACCCACCACCTCAACTACGCGGGGATAGCCACTGGCCAGGGATACGACGACGCCGTCGAGCGCGGGCTCCTCGAAGTCGTGGAGCGCGACGCCCTGGAGCTGTGGTGGCATCTCGACGGTCCCACCCGTGGCATCGACCCGGCGACGGTGCCCGGCCTCGCCGAGGACCTGGCGGGCGCGGACCTGGAGGTCCACATCGTGGAGATGCCCTCCGAGTTCGCCCCCTGCATGGCCGCCCTCGTCCACGATCCCGGGCGCGGCATCCACGCCGCCGGATTCGCCTGCCGCTACGACCCGGCCGAAGCGGCCCGCAAGGCGGTCCTGGAGGCCGTGCACACCTGGGTGTTCACGCAGGGCGCGGTGAACGCCGACGGCTGGGTGTTCCGGGCCGTGGAGGCCGGCATGCTCGCCCGCGGCCTCTACCTCGGCCACCGGGCCGACCGGCGCTATCTCGACGACTGCGGACCGCAGTTCGCCGCCGTACGCGACCTCGGCGCGCATGTGCAGGTCTGGCTGGACGACCGGATGACGCCCCTGGCCCGGCGGTTCACCGCACCCGCTCTCGGCACGGTCCCCGTCACCGACCGCGCCCGGGGGAGCCGTGCGGCACTGGACGCCGCCCTCGCCGCCGGGGGACACCGGGTGATGACCTTCGACCTCACCACTGAGGACGTCGCCGAGACCTCGCTGCGCGTGGCCCGCGTCCTGGTCTCCGGTCTGATCCCCAACGCCCCCGCCGCCTTCGGCTACTTCGGTTCTCCCCGCTTCGCCGAAGCCGCGCTCGGCAGAGGCTGGCGGACCCAACCACCCGCCGGGCCCGCGGACTTCACGCTCGCTCCGCCACCACACATGTGAAGGCACCCCGCCCATGACTCACGCTCCCGTATCCGCCACCGCCGGAGAGACCCTGCGTCGGGCCCTCGCCCTCGCCAGGTCCGCCCGTGTGCCCTCCCGTGCAGCCCTGGCGCCGCGCCGGTCCTTCCCCTGGGCCGGTGAGCCGTCGTCTCGCCTCGCGCCGCTGGGCGCGCCGGAGAGCCCGGGTGGGCACGGCGGACCGGAGCAGAAGTCCTCGGCCGGCGAACGGGTCGACGTGGACCGCCTGTTGAGGCTCTCACTCGCGGTGCCCGGCGGCAGCGGTGCGGGCCGGCTGCGCCCCGTACCGTCCGCCGGCGCCCTGCACCCCGTCCGGACCCACCTGCTGGTGGGAGAGGGCTGCTCGCTGCCACCCGGGCGGTACGCCTACGATCCGGGCACCCACCGGATCCACCGCCGTGGCCAGGCCCCGGCGTCCGCTTCGGCCGACGGGCCGCGAGGAGTTGTCGCCGTACTCACGGTCGACGCCGTCGACACGCTCACCCACTACGGCCACCGGGCCTGGCCCCTGCTCCTTCTGGACGCCGGCCACGCCGTGGCGGCCCTGGTGCTCGCGGCGTCCGGAACCGATACGGCGGTCTGCCTGGACGCGGACGGTGCCACCCTCGCGGCGGCGGCCGGACTCCCGCGGGCGGGCGAGTGGACGGCGCTCTGGCCGGGGACCGAACCTGAACAGCCCCTGGCCGCCGTCCACTTCACCCCTCGCGAGACCGCCCGTCCGGACGACCCGCTGTCCGTCTGGGCCTCGCTGCCGCTCGCCGCCGCCCCCTCCCCGGCCGTGGGCGGAGCACCGCCCGGCGCGCTCACCGAAACGCGGCAACTCCTCGAACTCCTCGGCGCGGGCGAACAGTCCAGACGCACCTGGCACCCGGTAACCCGCCCCGCGCACGTCACCGACCGCGTGCTGACCGGGCGCCGGAGCGCCGACCCGGCCGATCTCACGCAGCCGCTCCCCGAGGACCTGCTGGCCCGGATCCTCACCACGGCCGTCGGCGCGTGGCCGGGCGGACCCGCGTGGAGCGCGGCCGTCGGCGCCCCCTCGCCCGCGCTGCTCACCCTCACCCCCCGGGACACCGACCGCGCCCGGACACCGGCCTGCCCACGGCCGCGCCCCGCCGTGCCACCCGCACCGGCTCTGAGCGTCCTGGCCGCCGGAGAGGCGCGGCCCACCCTCGCCCACTGGGCGGCAGGACAGCGCTGGATCGCCGACGCCGGAGCCGTACTCCTGGCCCACGGCTGTCCCTCCGACGCCTCCGCGTCCCGGATCGGACTCGACCACCTCGCCGCCGGATACGCCGCCGGAATCGCCCATGTCCACGCGGTGGCAGAGGGGTTGCCGGCACGGCCCGTCGGCTCCTGGCAACAGGCCGACCTCGGAGCCGCACTCGGCGAGGCCCCCGGCCGCGACTGGATCGTGCACGCTCTCGCCCTCGGCGGCCCGCCCGCCCCGAACTCTCCGTCCTACGAGGAAGAACGCCCATGATGCTCCACCCCGAACTCCTACGGGCCTCGCGCGGCGCGGCCCGGCCGCTCGCGCTCGCCACCGCCCTGCTCGCCGCCGTCACACTCACCCATCTCGCGCAGGCGGTCCTGCTCGCCGTCGTACTGTCCCGGATCGCCCGCGGCGACCTGGACGGACTGCCCGCGCTGCTCGGAGGGGTGTTCGCCGTCGTTCTCGTACGAGCCGTCCTGGCCAGGGCACAGCGGCTGACGGCCGTGACGGCGGGAGCGACCGTCCGGGTCCGGCTCCGCGACGACCTGCTGGCACGCCTCGGGCGCCTGGGGCCGACCGCGGTCACCGGCGCGCGGGCGGGCGCGGTCAGGGCGACCGTCGTGGACGGTGTGGAGGGCGTGGACTCCTATGTGTCCCGCTACCTCCCGCAGTTGGTCATCACCTGCACCGTGCCCTTCGTGCTGCTCGGCGTCGTCGCCCACGTGGAGCCGCTCGCCGTACTGGCCCTCGCCCCCGCGCTGTTGCTCGCGCTGTTCGGACCGCGCTGGTGGGACAGGCTCCTGGCGCGCCGTGGCAGGGAACACTGGGACACCTACGAGGCGTTGGCGGCCGACTACCTGGAAGCGTTGCAGGGGATGGCGACGCTGCGTGCCACCGGAGCGGTCGGACGTACGCGGGAACGGCTGGGGCGGCGTTCGGCGGCGCTGCACCGTGCCACCGTGGCCAAGCTGCGCGTCTCGCTGGTCGACACCGGCCTCACCGATCTCGCGGTCCAGGGCGGCACGGCCGCGGCGGTCCTGGTCGCGTGCGCCGCCGCGACCACCGGGCGTACCACCGAGGTCGGAACGTACCTCCTCCTGCTGCTGGCGTCGGAGTGCTTCCGGCCGGTCCGTGACCTCTCCCGCGAATGGCACGCGGGCTATCTCGGCGTCTCCGCGGCCGACGGCATCGCCGCGCTGCGCACCGCCGAAGCCAAGGTGGCCGATCACGGTAGGGCTTCCGCGACGTGGGACGCGGCCCCCCAAGTCACCTTCCACGACGTCCACTTCACCCACCCCGGCACGGAGCTGCCCGCCCTCGACGGGGTCACCTTCACCGTCGCCGCCGGGCGCACCACGGCCATCGTGGGACCTTCCGGGGCGGGCAAGTCGACTCTCCTCAGCCTGCTGCTGCGCCAACGCGACCCGGACAGCGGACAGATCACCGTCGGCGGGGCGCCCACCGCCGCGTACGCGCTCGACTCCCTGCGCCGGGGCATCGCCGTGGTGTCCCAGGAGACGTATCTCTTCCACAGCACGGTGGCGGACAACCTGCGCCTGGCCCGGCCCTCCGCGACCGATGCCGAACTACGCGCGGCGGCACGAACGGCGGGCATCCACGAGGAGATCGCCCGTCTGCCGGACGGTTACGACACGCTCGTCGGTGAACGCGGCGCCACACTCTCGGGCGGGCAGCGCCAACGTCTCGCGCTCGCACGGGCGTTGCTCGCCGACGCGCCGGTCCTGGTCCTGGACGAGGCGACGAGCGCGGTCGACCGGCGCGGCGAGGCCCGGATCGTGAGCGAACTCCTGACGGCGAGCCGTGGACGTACCTGCCTCGTCGTCGCCCACCGGCTCGACGCCGTACGCCACGCCGACCACATCGTCGTCCTCGACGCGGGCCGTGTCGTCGCGGCAGGCGATCACCCGAGCCTGCTGGCGAGCGGAGGCGTCTACGCCTCGCTCGTCGCCGCGGGCAGCGGCGCCGTCCGGGAGGAACAGGCCGCGTGAAGCAACCGCCCCAGCAGCGACCCGACGAATCCCGCGCGGCCATACACGACGGCAGTCCGGCCGGTGCCCTGCGCTCCCTGCTGCCCGTTCTCGGCGCGCACCGCGCCATGCTGGTACGCACCTGTCTGGCCGCCCTGACCGGCCAGGCGACGCTGGTCGCCCTGGTCACCCTCGGCGCGTACGCCGTGGGCACAGCGGTGACCGAGCACCGCCCCCCGTCCACCGCCACGGTCATCGCGCTCATCGGGCTCGTCCTGATCAGAGGGGTCTCCACCTGGTGGGAGATGGACCTCTCGCACGACCTCGCCTACCGGGTCCTCGCCGAACTGCGGGTCCGCGTCTTCGACGGGCTCGCCCGCAGCGCGCCCGCCCGGATCGCGGGCCGCCGAAGCGGCGATCTCGCCGCGACCGCCCTCGGTGACGTGGAAGCCCTTGAATTCTTCTACGCCCACGCCATCGCCCAACTCCTCGCCTCCGGGCTGGTGTTCGGCGCGGCGGCGGTGGTGCTCGCCACGCTGGACCCCTGGCTGCTCGCCGCCGTACTGCCGGCCGCGCTGCTGCTCGCCCTGGCGCCCGTCCTGGACGGCCGCGGCCGTGCCGTGCGGGGAGCCCGCACCCGGACCGCGCTCGCCGAACTCTCCGCCGAGACGGTCGAGACGGTCGACGGCCTGCGCGAGCTGCTGACGGCCGGGGCCCTGGACCGCAGGCGGGCCCGTCTGCGGTCGTCCGGCCACCGGCTGGCCCGGGAACAGCGGGCCGAGCAGTCCTGGGAAGCGAGCGCGGCGGGCCTGCGCGATCTGCTGGTCGTCGGCGCGGTGATCGGCGTGGTCGCCGCGACGGTGTACGTGGCCGACGGCGGCCGGCTCGAAGGAGCCTGGGCACCCGCCGCGATGGCGCTGGCCCTCGGCGCACTGGCACCGGTCGCCGACTCCGCGGCGACGCTGGGCCAGGCCGGCGGGCTGCGCGCCGCGGCCGTCCGGGTCCGCGCCGCGCTCCAGGCACCCGCGGGCGCGCCGGAACCGGCGGCTCCCCGCCCCGTACCGGCCGGACCGCTCGGGATACGGCTGCGCGGCGTGCGGTTCGGATACGGCGGCGGGGCGGTGCTGGACGGACTCGACCTGACGGTACGGCCCGGAGAGACCGTGGCCCTCGTCGGGGCGTCGGGGGCGGGCAAGACGACCTGCGCACATCTGCTGGCGCGCTACTGGGACCCGCACGAGGGGGCTGTCGAGCTGGTGCCGGAGTCCGGCGCCGACCCCGCCGACCTGAGGGATCTGTCCGAGCCGGACCTGCGAGCGGCGATCGCCGTCGTCGGACAGGAGGCCCCCCTCTTCCACGGCACCCTCGCCGAGAACCTGCTGCTCGGAGCTCCTGACGCCACCACGGAGCAGCTGCGCGCGGTGATCCGTGTCTGTGGCATCGAATCACTCGTCGGCGCCCTCCCCGAAGGACTCGGCACCGCGGTCGGCGAACGGGGCGCCACCCTGTCCGGCGGACAGCGGGCCCGGGTGGCCCTGGCCAGGGCGCTGCTCGGCGACCCCCGGGTCCTGGTCCTCGACGAGACCACGGCACATCTCGACCACCGGGGCGACGCCGAACTCGCCGCGGCCCTCGCGCGGGTCTCCGCCGGCCGTACGACCCTGGTGATCGCCCACCGCCCCGCCACCGTCCGCAGAGCCGACCGCATCGCGGTGCTGGAGGACGGACGGGTCGTGGAGGAGGGAACCTGGGACGAACTGACGTGTTCCGGGGGCGCGTTCGCGCAGCTCTTCCGAGCTGGCTGATCGGGTCGGCCGGCACGGGCGGTCAGAGATAGTCACCGGCCTCGGCTCCCAGCACGTTCAGAAGTGCCAGGGCCTCGGCCCCGGAGGATCCCGGGGGCGCGCTGTAGAGCACGAGGCGCTGGTCGCGGTCGGTGAGCGTGAGCGCGTCGCAGTCGACGGTGATCTCGCCGACGACCGGATGGCGGAAGGTCTTCGTGAGCATCGGCGCGGCCCGCACGTCGTGCCGTGCCCAGAGCCGGGCGAACTCGGGGCTGCCGTCGTGGAGTTCGTCGACGAGACCGGTCACAGCGGGATCCGCCGGGTAGCGGGCGACGGTGGCGCGGAGCTCCATGACGACCTGCTGCCGGAACTCGGCGGCGTCGGAGATCCCGTACAGCTCGGCGCCGGGTCGCCGCGGCTCAAGGAACGCCCGGCGCGCGAGATTGCGGTCCCTCGGGGCCAGCGCGCCGAAGTCCTCCATGAGCGCGGCCGTCAGATCGTTCCACGCGAGTACCTCGAACACGGCGGACGTCACGAAGGCGGCCGTCCGCGGCAGCCGGTCGAGGAGCGTGAGGATGCTCGGGCGGACGTCGCGCCGGTGCAGACGGTTACGGGTCGGCGCGGTGCCCGCGAGGTTGTGGAGGTGGTCGGACTCGGCGTCGGTGAGCCGCAGCGCGCCCGCGATCCCGGCCAGGACCTCGCCCGACGGCCGCGGCGCCCTGCCCTGTTCGAGCCGGACGTAGTACTCCGTGGAGATGTGCGCGAGGACCGCGGCCTCCTCACGGCGAAGACCTGGTGTCCGGCGTCGCGGCCCGGAGGGCAGACCCACATCCTCCGGCCGTAGCCGCTCGCGGCGGCTGCGGAGGAACGCGCCGAGTTCCTGTCTGTTCATACTCCAAGTCTGCACGCCACGCGGCGGCGGATCCTGGTACCGCCTGTGCCTGTATCCGGCCCGGTGGCCGACCCGACAGTGTCGTCATGACCAACACCACTCACATCGCACCCATCGGCCTGCTCACCGGCAAGGTCGTGTTCATCACGGGCGCCAGCCGCGGCATCGGCGCCGCCGCGGCCCGGCTCTTCGCCTCGGAGGGCGCCGCCGTCGTGCTCGCCGCCCGCGGCACGGACGCGCTGCGGCGGATCGTCGGCGAGATACGTGCCGACGGAGGCGTCGCCGACGCCGTGACCCTGGACCTCGCCGACCGTACGAGTGTCCGCGCGGCGGTCGGCCGCGTCGAGGAGCTGCACGGACGGCTCGACGGCGCCTTCAACAACGGCGCCGCGATCCAGCGGCCAGGCCCGCTGGAAACCACGAGCGACGAGGACATCGACGAGCAGTTCGCCGTGAACTTCCGCTCGCACTGGACCGCCATGACCGCCGAGGCCGCCCTCATGCGACAGAACGGCGGCGGCGCGATCGTCAACACGTCGAGCATCGGCAGCCGCCGCGCGAACCCGGCCCTCCCCGCGTACGGCGCCATGAAGCGCGCGCTCAACAGCATCACCGAGACCGCGGCCGTGACCTGGGGCCGTCAGGGCGTCCGGGTGAACGGCATCACGCCCGGCGGCACCGCCACGGAGATGATCGACGCGTGGGAGGCGGTCTCCCCGGGCATCATCGAGCGCAACATCGCCATGACCCCGCTCGGCCGCATGGCCGAGCCCCGTGAGGTGGCCGAGGTGGCGGCGTGGCTGCTCAGCGACCGTGCCGCGATGGTGACCGGCGCGATCGTCCCGGTCGACGGCGGCGCCGGCGCCTGAAGGCCCTGAGGCCGTCGCCCACGCTCTGAGGACGTCGCCCAGGCCGTGCGGTCGACGCTCCGACCGGATTGCCCCGGCCCGGTACTCTCTCCGGGTGACTCGGCAACCTCCACCTGGTGAGCGGCGGCCCGCGAACGAAGGGCGCAAGGCCGCCGCCCGCAACCGGGCGGCGCTTGTCGCCGCCGCCCGGGAGATCTACGCGGACCAGGGCCTGAACGCTCCGCTCTCCGCCATAGCGCGGCGAGCCGGAGTGGGGCAGGCAGTGCTGTATCGGCACTTTCCCGATCGTGCCGCCGTCGCCACCGCCGTTCTGGGCGAGAACGTCCGGCAGATCGAGCAGGCGGCGGCAGCGCGGGGGGCGGACATCGCCGGGGTGCTCGGTGTTCTGACCTGGCATCAGACCCAGTCCGCCGCCTTCATCAGCATCCTGCACGCCGATGGTCTGGCCGGCCGCTCCGGCGATCTCTCGTACGCCTTCGAGCTGTCCGGGCGGGTCGAGCATGCCCTTCGGACACTGCTGCCTGACGGCCATCCGCTGACCGGCGCGGAAGGCGATCTCATGATCGCTGTCGCCATGGTCTCCGGTGCCGTCACCGGCCCCACCCGCGAGCAGCGGGAACACCGAGCGCTGGCGGGATGGCGGCTGCTCGGTGTCGAGGTGGGACCGGTGGGCCCCTTCGAGGAGTGAAGGGTGCGGTCAGCCGCCGTTGGACTGCCTGACACCTTCCGCCAGCGCGTCGAAGGAGTAGAGGTAGCCCCCCGCGGGGCCGCTGACAGTCATATAGGCCTTGGTCCCGCCGGGCGTGATCGCGACATTGGTGGCCGATTCGAGCCCTTCGGCCTCGCGCCCTCCGGCCTGGGCGGGAACCGTGACGGTGGCCAGACGCTCACCGTGCCGGTTGTAGACCACCATCGCGGCGCGGCCGTGCAGACCCTGATAGAGGTTTCCGTCCGCGTCCACGGCGATCGAGTCCGTCTGTGCCGTCCCGCCGTCGACCCGGATCGCGGTGTGCTGGGAAGTGACCCCGCCCTTGTCGTCCAGGCGGAGGTAGGAGATGCGGTTCTGAGTGAGCTCGCTGACCCACAGACCACGGTAATCCGCGTCGAACGAGATCCCGTTCGGCGCTGCCAGCTCATCCGCCAGGACAGTCACGCTCTTCCCCGCGCGGTCGATCCGCACCACGCGCCCGGTCGCCTCGCCCTCGGACATGCCTCGTGAATCGCTGATGTACAGGTTGCCGTCCCGGTCGAACGCGAGGTCGTCCGGGTTCATCCGCGCTCCGTCGACCTCACCGGAGAAGAAGGTGCGCCGGTCACCGCCGTCCGGGGCCAGGCTCACGATGTCGCCGTGGGAGAAGTCGGTGAGATAGACGCGCCCGTCGTACGGGCTGAACTGGGCCGATGTGTAGGCGCCCCGGCCGTCGGTGTGGACCGGGCGCGACGTCTTCTTCGCCGTGTCGACACTCAGCACCTTGGGCTCGCCGGCGGGTGCGGTGACATCGACGACGAGCAGCTTGCCGTCCTCGCCGAAGGTCGGACCCTCCAGCAGGGTCATGCCGGTCTCTTCGTGCACCTTCGTCAGCCGCATGACCTTCTGGGCCCGGATGGTCCTGTCCGCGCCCGTGGCCGCCGCCGTGTTCCCGGCCGCCGCGGCGCCCCCGGCCGCTCCGCCTGTGCCGGTACCGCACCCGGTGAGGGTCAGCAGACCGATCGCGGCAAGCCCGCTGAGGGATCGGATCGGGATTCGTCGCATGGGGTCACTCTCTCTGTCCGAGGTAGCCGTTCCGAGGCGGACGGATGCTTCCTCCGCCTCAACCGGACAACGCTGTCCGGTAGTTGCTACGGTAGTACATGCCTGCTCAAGTCCGGTGACTCCTCTGCCAGTTGTCGGACAAGCGGCTTTCTGGACGTGAACCGGAAGGATCGAGATCCCCCACATGACGAACTCCGAAATGACGAACTCCGAAGCGTTGTCCGCCACCGAACTCGCCGAGTTGAGGCGGCGCTATCGCGTCGAACGGGAACGGCGCGTGCGCCCCGACGGCGCTCGGCAGTACCTCGCCGCCGACGCCCGTTTCGGCTACTACGCCGACGATCCGTACGCGGGTGAGACGCCCGAGCGTGAGCCGCTGCGGGACAGGGTGGACGTCGCGGTCGTCGGCGGCGGCTTCGGCGGCATCCTCGCCGGCGCGCGTCTGCGCCAACGGGGGGTCGGACGCGTCCGCGTAGTGGAGAAGGGCGGTGACTTCGGAGGCACCTGGTACTGGAACCGGTACCCGGGCATCCACTGCGACGTCGAGTCGCACGTCTACCTTCCGCTGCTCGACGAGACCGGATACGTACCGGAGTGGAAGTACGCTCCCGGCGAGGAGATCCGCCGGCACGCGGTACGGATCTCCGAGAAGTTCGACCTCTACGCGGACGCGTTGTTCTCCACGTCGGTCACGTCCTTGACCTGGGACGAGACCGCGGAGGCATGGATCGTCACGACCGACAGGGGCGACGAGTTCCGCGCCACGTACGTCGTCACGGCCACCGGCACCCTGTCCGAGCTGAAACTTCCCGGCATCCCCGGGATCGAGGACTTCAAGGGCCACACCTTCCATACGTCGCGCTGGGACTACGCCTACACCGGTGGCACCCCGGACGGCGGCCTCACCGGCCTCTCGGGCAAGCGCGTGGGCGTGGTCGGCACCGGCGCCACGGGCATCCAGGTCGTCCCGAAGCTCGCCGAGGACGCCGGACATCTCTACGTCTTCCAGCGCACCCCCTCCACCGTGGACGTGCGCGCCAACCGCCGCACCACCGCGCAGGACGTCGGCGCCGACCACGACGGCTGGGCACGGGAGCGCCGTGACAACTTCCTGCGCGTGGTGTCCGGCGAATCCGTGGGGGAGGATCTCGTGGCGGACCGGTGGACCTCGTCCGCCGGCCTGCTGGAGAAGCTCCTGCCGAGCTTCCGCCGCCCGGCCGACCGGAAGGCGTTCGAAGCGGCCTACGAGGTCACGGACGGCGCCAAGATGAACGAGATCCGGGCCCGCGTGGAGCGGATCGTCATCGACGCGGACACGGCGGAGAAGCTCAAACCCTGGTACCGGTACGCCTGCAAGCGCCCCACGTTCTCCGACCTGTACCTCCAGGCGTTCAATCTCGACAATGTCACCCTGGTCGACACCGCGGACACCCACGGCATCGAGCGGATGACCGAGCGCGGGGTCGTGGTCGGCGGCACCGAGTACGCACTCGACTGTCTGATCCTCGCCACCGGGTTCTCCGTCGGCACCTCCGGTGTCCACTCCGGCCACCTGCCCGTCCACGGCCGGGGCGGCGTCCAACTGCGGCACGCCTGGCAGCAGGAGGGCCCGCGGACCCTGCACGGCTTCACGAGCAACGGCTTCCCGAACCTGATCCAGTTGGGGGGCACGCAGAGCGCCAGCAGCGTCAACTACACGCACGTGCTCGACGAGCACGCCGTACACGCGGCGGCCCTCGTCGCGGGCGCGGAAGCCAGTGGCGCCGTCATCGAACCGTCCCGCGAGGCGGAGGACGCCTGGATCGCCGTTCTGGCCGGGGGCGCCCCCGACCACGAGTGGTTCCACGCCGAGTGCACCCCCGGCTACTACAACGGTGAGGGACGCGGCCGGCCGAACGGCCCGACCGCCTACCCCCACGGCGCGTACGCCTTCCACGAACTCCTGAAGCGATGGCGGGAGGAGTCCCTGGACGAGGTCCTCCAGGACAGGACGTCCACTCGGCCGTAGGGCTGCCGATGCGTCCAGGGTGGCGCGACGAGTGCTGTGGAAGTGCCGCACCCGCCGATGAGAAGCCGGGTGCGGCAGCCCCTACTCCCAGGATTTCGGGGGTTAGGTCCTGTCCGGTGGATCTTCGCGGGCCCGGATCGCCTGGCACGGCACCTCGCCGCGTTGCCGAAGTGCCCACAGGAAACCACCCTGCGGGCACTTCGGCGCCTTGCGATGCACCGCACCAGACGCCCCGGGCTATCCCCGAAGATCCACCGGACAGGACCTAGTCGCGGATGTCCTGCAGCAGCCACTCGCGGGGGATCTCCCGGCCCAGGCCCCGCTCCCGGGCACGTTCGTAGACGAGGGCCGCGATGGCGTGGAACTGGGCTCCCTGGATGTTGCCGCGTTCCGAGAAGGTCACCTGGCTCTCGTCTTCGCGGGCGCGGGCGCGGCCTTCGAGCACGGCGTCGAGGCGCACCACCCGGGCGGTGCCCGGCGGCCGGCGGGCCTCCTTGCCATGGCGGTGGCGCTGCCAGACGGGATCGTCGGGCCGAGCCCGGTAGGTCACGTACTCGTCGTCGGTCGCCCAGGCCGGCGCCGACGTCGGCACGCTGGCACTGCCCAGCCGGAGCCAGACATCGACGCGCCGCAGCGCGTCGGCGTCCAGGCGCCCGCCGACGCAGGTGATGTGAGTTCCCGGCCGCAGCGGGCTTCCGAGGACGACGCTGCCGACCGCATCGGTGCATCCGGCCACCATGTCGGCGCCCTCATGAGCCTTCCCGGGCGTGTCCACCGCCACCACGTCGATGCCGTGCTTCTCGCGCATCTCCGCGGCGAATCGCTCCCGGTTCGCCCGGGTGGGGCTGTAGACCCGCACCCGCTCCAGCGGGCGCACCGTACGGAACGCCTCGATGTGGCTCCGTGCCATCCCGCCCGAACCGAGCAGCCCCAGTACGCGGGCGTCCTCGCGTGCTCCGAAGTCCGCGCCGATCGCGGAGTCGGCCCCCACGCGCAGATGCTGCAACAGCCCGTCGTTGAGCAGCGCGAGGGGTTCACCGGTGCGCGCGTCGAGCAGAAGCACCAGCCCGCAGAAGGTCCCCGGTTCCACGCAGTACTTCTCCTGGGTCCGGTTGCTCCCGGTGGTGACCTCCGTGAGCAGGTCCGACTTCATGCGGATGGCGACGTAGCCGGTACGCGCCGATCCGCCGTCCATCGTTCCCCACTGGTAGACGCGCTCGTCGTCCACGGGCAGGGACAGGTCGATGCGCGGACGGCAGACGGCGATACCCGCGCTCAGGTCCCGATAGGACTGTTCGAGGGCCCGCACGACATCGGGCATGGTGAGCACGCCGGCCGTGACCTCGTTGTTGAGAACGAGCATGAGTCTCCCCTCAGTCGGCTTCCGTCCGGGCCGGGGCCTGGTGGCCGGGGCCGGTCAGGTACGCAGTGGTGTACCGGGGCCCTCGGCCTCGACCCGGGCCAGGAGGTGGCGCCACATCGTCGACACGTTGAACGCCGCGCCGAGGTCCGGCAGTTCGGCGAGGTCCTCGTCGGGGATCGGGCGCAGCGGCGCACCCGTGGAGGCGACGGCGAGCGCCATGCGGGCAAGGGAGTCGACGGCCAGGGCCCGGGTCACGGCCTCCGCGACCGCATGGGCGGGGTCACCCGTGCCCACGGCGACCAGGCCGTGACCCCGCAGGACGACCACGGGACGGTCGCCGAGCGCGGCCACCATCGCCTCCGCAAGATCGCGGCGGCGGATCAGCGCCGAACGGGGCCACACGGGGATGCCGTCGTGGGCGAGCCGTGCGGCAGGGATGTCGTACGACCCGATGAGCGGGAGCCAGGGCAGCTCCGCGACGGACGCGGCGACGACCGGCGGGGGATGGGCGTGCACGACCGCCGTGACCTCCGGCCGGGCGCGCAACACCTCGCTGTGGATGGGCAGTTCCTTCGGTGTGGCCCAGTCGTCCGACGAGACCTCGGCCGCGCCGTCGAGAGTGACCTGCCGCACGTCCTTGATGACGGTGAACGCGAGGCCGCGCTCGTTGGGTCCGCGTCCGCGTACGAGGAAGGAGTCGGGGCCGGTCCGGACGCTGACATGACCGAGGACGTGCTCGACCAGCCCGGTGACCGCGAGCACACGGCACGCGACGGCGACCTGCTCACGCAGCATCTCGTACGAATCCTGGGGCGGCTCGGTCATCGACGCCCCGATCCGGAGTCGGCTGGGCTATGGGTCTGTTGGTATGACTTTAATCCATTGAGTAAGATAGCGTCAATGAAGCCTCTGACCAATGGGAGAATGCGGGTATGTCATCACGCCCCGGCCAGTCCCAATCCCCTGAGGCCGAAGTCGGGACCTCCGCCAAGCGGAGCGCCTCGTCCGACGGTCTCTTCAAGGCGGTTTCCTCAAGTCGCGTCTCCCAGCTGATCGTCGACCAGATCAAACTGCTGTTGAAGGAGGAGCGCCTGCAGCCCGGCGACCGGCTTCCCAGTGAGCGAGAACTGTGCGTGCAGTTCGGGGTCAGCCGGGTGACAGTGCGTGAGGCGCTGCGCAGTCTGGAGACCAGCGGACTGGTCGAGATCCGGGTCGGTGCCCGGGGCGGCGCGTTCGTGACGGCGCCGTCGTCGCGCCGGGTGGGGGAGGGGCTGGCCGATCTGCTGACCCTGTCGCCGCTGTCCGCGTCCGAAGTCACCGAGGCGCGGCTGGTGTTCGAGCTCGGGATCATCCCCCTGATCGTCGAGCGTGCCACCGAGGAGGACCTCGACGCGCTCCGAGTGATGTGTGACGAGCACGCGGAAGCGGTCAAGCAGGGCGCGTACGACATGGAGATGTCCGCCGCCTTCCACACCCGCGTCGCCGCGTGCACGCACAACGCCGCGATCGAGATGCTCGTGCAGTCCTTCCACGGCCCGCTGCTCATGAGTCTGCGCGAGGCGCAGAGTGTGGAGCCGAAGATGGGTCAGTACGGATCGAAGGAACACCGCCAGTTCGTCGACGCCGTCGCCGCGCGGGACGCGGAGGCGGCGACGGAGATCATGCGTACGCATGTCGGGCGGACGGCTTCGCGGGTGAAGGCCGACAGCGGAGGCAAGTGACCGAAGCGCGGACGAGTCCCGGGTCCTGTTGGGCCCGGGACTCTTTCATGTCCGACGGTAAGGCATTATGGTCATACCATCAGATGGTTCCAGGGCGTGGCTTCAGCCGGCACAGAAGGCAGCATGGGCAAGCAGGGACGGGTCTTCGTCCGCGGCCTGACCTCGCAGACGTACGGGCTCGGCGAGTTCCGGCGCAAACAGTTGGCCGTCGACCGGGTGCGCGACGACTCCGTGGTCGTCGACGACGCGAAGGTGGCCCACTCGGGCGACAGCGAGAAGTCCCGGACGTGGTGGCGCGTGGGTCCGGGCGACGAGGACTTCCTCACCCAGACGATCCAGGTGCACTTCGTTGAACTGCCCCCGCGGTCCAGCAACCACGGGCACGGGCACCAGAACGAGGCGGCCTTCTACATCCTGGAGGGCCGTGGCTACGAGATCCACGACGACAAGCGTTACGACTGGACCAAGGACGACCTCGTGTTCGTCCACACCGACTCGGTGCACCGCCACTTCAACCCCTACGACGAGACCGCCACCGCCCTGGTGGTGAAGGCCAAGAGCACCTGGATGTTCATGGGCCTCCTGCAGCAGGGACGCAGCGGCCCCGTCGAGGGCGAGGAGAGGTTCGGGCCCCGCGAGGACTGGTCGCGGATCTGGACACCCGGGGTCGGGGACCGCAAGAAGGTCATCGGCGTCGGGGACACCACCTGGGAGAACACACCGCTCGGCCGTGTCCGGGTGATGTCCTCACCGGAGCGCACCGATGCCCGCATCTTCTCGATCGACGCGTTCGAACTCGACATCCCCGCCGGCAGCCGCTCGGGCAAGTACTGGAAGATGGCCGACGAGGTCCACTACGTGCTCGACGGCAGTGGCTACGCCCTCCAGTGGGAGGTCGAGGCGGAGATCGCCGAGAAGTACTACGCGCGGGTCGCCAAGGAGCCCACGCGGCACGAGATCACGAAGGGCGACACGCTGTACGTGCCGCAGAACCACGTCTGCCAGCTCTTCGCCTACGACGGCACACCGCTGCGCGTGCTCTCGGCGCAGAACCGTGTCTTCAAGCACCTCGGCTACGACACGGTGCACTTCATGGAGGACGCCCCCGAGTACGAGGCACCCGGGGTCTGATCAGAATCGGCCGGAACGGCCGTTGCCCCACACCGCGGACACGGTGTGGGGC
>NZ_JBHXRX010000094.1:0-24641 GCF_042714995.1 Streptomyces sp. NPDC058665 | reverse complement strand
GGTGGGCTACAACCCGGTCTCCCGCGACTCGCCCGCCCTCTCACCTAAGGGCTGGTCGTCCGCCGCGGGCGCGGCCGGGCGGTCACCCCCCCCCCGGCCCGCTCCGTCGTCACCTGTCGTGCGGGTGTCAGCCGCCGAACTCCTGCAGGCCCTTCAGCGCCTGGTCCAGCAGTGCCTGCCGGCCTTCGAGCTCCTTCGCCAGCTTGTCCGCCCTGGCGTTGTTGCCCGAGGCGCGTGCCGTGTCGATCTGCGTGCGCAGTTTGTCGACGGCCGCCTGGAGCTGGCCCGTCAGACCCGCGGCACGCGCACGCGCCTCCGGGTTCGTACGGCGCCACTCGTTCTCCTCGGACTCCTGAAGCGCCCGCTCGACCGTCTGCATCCGGCCCTCGACCTTGGGCCTGGCGTCGCGCGGCACATGCCCGACCGCCTCCCACCGCTCGTTGAGGGCCCGGAACGCGGCGCGGGCCGCCTTCAGGTCCTTCACCGGGAGCAGCCGCTCGGCCTCGGCCGCCAGCTCCTCCTTCAGCTTCAGGTTCTCGGTCTGCTCCGCGTCCCGCTCCGCGAAGACTTCACCACGGGCGGCGAAGAAGACGTCCTGGGCGCCGCGGAAGCGGTTCCACAGGTCGTCCTCGGCCTCGCGCTGCGCGCGGCCCGCGGCCTTCCAGTCGGTCATCAGCTCGCGGTAGCGCGCCGCCGTCCCGCCCCAGTCCGTGGAGCCCGACAGCGACTCGGCCTCGGCGACCAGCTTCTCCTTGGCCTTACGGGCCTCCTCGCGCTGCGCGTCCAGCGAGGCGAAGTGCGCCTTGCGGCGCTTGGAGAACGCCGACCGCGCGTGCGAGAAGCGGTGCCACAGCTCGTCGTCGGACTTGCGGTCCAGCCGCGGCAGGCCCTTCCAGGTGTCCACCAGCGCGCGCAGCCGCTCTCCGGCGGACCGCCACTGGTCGCTGCGCGCCAGCTCCTCGGCCTCCGTGACCAGCGCCTGCTTCGCCTCACGCGCGGCGTCCGTCTGCTTGGCCTTCTGGACCTTGCGCTCCTCGCGCCGCGCCTCGACCGTCGCGACGAGGCCGTCGAGCCGCGTACGCAGGGCGGCGAGATCCCCCACGGCGTGATGCTCGTCCACCTGCGCCCGCAGATGGCCGATGGCGGCCTGCGCGTCCTTGGCCGAGAGATCGGTGGTCTTCACCCGCCGTTCGAGAAGGCCGATCTCGACCACCAGGCCCTCGTACTTGCGCTCGAAGTAGGCCAGAGCCTCCTCGGGAGAGCCTGCCTGCCACGATCCGACGACCTGCTCGCCCTCGGCCGTGCGCACGTACACGGTGCCTGTCTCATCGACACGGCCCCACGGGTCGCTGCTCACAGCGCCTCCTCCACCTGATGCCTGCGAGGGGTGCCCCCCGGGCATCGTCCACAGTTTCCTGGACGGGCCACGCCCGTCTTCCGCGACGCGAAAGCGGATCCGGCAGAGCCGTCCCGCACGTCGCACAACGCCAATCTAGGTGACCGGCGGCCCGGCTGTCCGCACTCCGCACGGCCGAAATTCGCGGGGTGCGGTGCGGGGCCCTCGAACTGCCCCGCGCCTTGGGCCGCGCCGCCGGTCGCCGGTGGTCACGTCTTGTCGACGGTGCCCTTCGAGATGGTGACGGTCTTCTTCGGCGCACCGTCTCCCTTGGTCTCACCGGTGACGCCCCCCGCCGCCACGTCCTTCACGGTCTTCAGACCCGCGGCGTCCATCGTCCCGAACGGGGTGTACGAGGGCGGAAGCTTGGTGTCCTTCCACACGAGGAAGAACTGGCTGCCGCCGCTGTTCGGCTGGCCGGTATTCGCCATCGCCACCGACCCCGCGGGATAGGTCACCGCGCCGTCAGCGGCGGGCTTGCCGAGCGCGTCGAGGTTCTCGTCCGCGATGGTGTAGCCGGGACCGCCGGTGCCGTCGCCCTTCGGGTCGCCGCACTGGAGCACGAAGATGTTCTCCGTGGTCAGCCGGTGACACTTCGTGCCGTCGAAGAACTTCTTGTCCGCGAGGGACTTGAAGGAGTTCACCGTTTCCGGGGTCTTCGCCGCGTCCATCGCGATGCCGATGTCGCCCTGGTTCGTCTTCAGGGACATCGTGTACTTGGCCTTGGCGTCGATCGTCATCTTCGGCCCGGCCGGCTTGCTCTCGGTCGGGGACGGCGGCGCCGACGGACTGTCCTGCGCGACGTCCTTCTCACCGTTGTCGTCCGTCAGGCCCGCGATGGCGTACGCGCCGCCAGCCGCCGCCAGTACGACGGCCAGGGCGGAGGCGATGATCGCGTTACGGCGCCTGGCGCCCTTGCGGATCTCCGCCCGGCGCTGCTGCTGCCGCTCGAACTTCTCCCTGGCAAGCTGGCGCCGGCGCTGCTCGCTGTTGACCACCGGGTCGTCTCCTCGTGTCTTCGTGGGCCCTGTCTGGGCGGTGCTCGGAACTGAGTCCTACGAACGCTGACTAGCCCCGTACGGTATATGGGTTACCTGTGGAATGAGGAGCGCCGGTAGGCTCTGATCTGCTGCAATCTCCCGACGGACGACATTTGAGGACGATCGTGCTTATTGCCGGGTTCCCGGCCGGGGCCTGGGGGACCAACTGCTATCTGGTCGCCCCCGCCGCGGGCGAGGAGTGCGTGATCATCGACCCGGGCCACCAGGCCACCGAAGGCGTCGCCGAGACGATCGGGAAGCACCACCTCAAGCCGGTCGCGGTCATCCTCACCCACGGCCACATCGACCACGTCGCCTCGGTCGTCCCCGTGTGCGGCGCACACGACGTGCCCGCGTGGATCCACCCCTCGGACCGGTACATGATGAACGACCCCGAGAAGGCCCTCGGCCGCAGCATCGGGATGCCGCTCATGGGCGAGCTCACCGTGGGGGAGCCCGACGACGTCAAGGAGTTGGCCGACGGTGCCGAGCTGGAGCTGGCGGGTCTGCGCTTCGGCGTCGCGCACGCACCCGGCCATACGAAGGGGTCGGTGACCTTCGGGCTGCCCGAGGCGGCGGACATTCCGCCCGTCCTGTTCTCGGGCGACCTGCTGTTCGCCGGCTCCGTCGGACGATCGGACCTGCCCGGCGGCGACGCGGCCGAGCTGCTGGAGTCGCTGGGCCGGGTGTGCCTGCCGCTCGACGACTCGACCGTGGTGCTGTCCGGCCACGGCCCCCAGACGACCATCGGCCGGGAGCGAGCCACCAACCCGTATCTGCGCGAGGTGGCCGCAGGCTACGGCATCGGCCCCACCGCCGCTCCGCGACGAGGAATGTGACGCAGCGAATTCCATGAACACCTTTCAGGCCCCCAAGGGCACCTACGACCTGCTTCCGCCGGACTCCGCCGTGTTCCTCGCGGTGCGCGAGGCGATCTCCGCACCGCTGAGGAACTCCGGTTACGGCTACATCGAGACGCCCGGCTTCGAGGACGTCGAACTCTTCGCCCGCGGTGTCGGCGAGTCCACCGACATCGTCACCAAGGAGATGTACACCCTCACCACCAAGGGCGGCTCCGAGCTGGCGCTGCGCCCCGAGGGCACGGCGTCCGTGCTGCGCGCCGCGCTGGAGGCGAATCTGCACAAGGCCGGCAACCTCCCCGTCAAGCTCTGGTACTCCGGCTCGTACTACCGCTACGAGCGCCCGCAGAAGGGCCGTTACCGCCACTTCTCGCAGGTCGGTGCCGAGGCCATCGGCGCCGAGGACCCCGCGCTCGACGCCGAGCTGATCATCCTCGCCGACCAGGCGTACCGCTCTCTCGGGCTCACCGGCTTCCGTATCCTGCTGAACTCCCTGGGCGACAAGGAGTGCCGCCCCGTCTACCGCGAGGCGTTGCAGACCTTCCTGCGGGATCTCGACCTGGACGAGGACACGCGGCGGCGTGTCGAGATCAACCCCCTGCGGGTCCTCGACGACAAGCGCCCGGCCGTACAGAGCCAGCTCACCGGCGCCCCCAAGCTGCGCGACTATCTGTGCGACGCCTGCCGGGAGTACCACGCGCAGGTGCGCGACCTGCTGACCGCGGCGGGTGTCGCGTACGAGGACGACGAGCGGCTCGTACGGGGTCTCGACTACTACACCCGCACGACCTTCGAGTTCGTCCACGACGGTCTCGGCGCCCAGTCCGCGGTGGGCGGCGGCGGACGCTACGACGGGCTCTCGGAGATGATCGGCGGCCCCGCGCTGCCGTCCGTCGGCTGGGCGCTGGGCGTGGACCGTACGGTGCTGGCGCTGGAGGCCGAGGGCATCACGCTCCAACTGCCGCCCGCCACCAGCGTGTTCGCGGTGCCGCTCGGCGAGGAGGCGCGCCGACTGCTGTTCGGCGTGGTCACCGAGCTGCGCAGGGCCGGGGTCGCCGCCGACTTCAGCTACGGCGGCAAGGGACTCAAGGGCGCGATGAAGAACGCCAACCGCTCGGGCGCCCGGTTCACGATCGTCGCCGGCGAGCGCGATCTCGCCGAGGGTGTGGCGCAGGTCAAGGACATGGAGAGCGGCGAGCAGAAGCCCGTGCCGCTCGACGGTCTGGTGGCCGACCTGACCGCGCGACTCGTCTGACACGGGGGGCGGCCGTCCGTACGTCCTTATGTCCATCGAACGGTGGACATAGGGACGGGTGCGGCAGAATTGACCGGACCCTCCGCAGCGGCGGATCACGAGTGAGGGAACGGCGATATGACGAGTACAGCGCTGGACGACGTGCCGGCCGGCCGCGCGGAGCGTGACGCCCCGGGGGTTTTCGGTGCGGGGCGGGTGCTGGCGTGGTTGTTGGTGGTGTCGGGTGCGGCGGGTGTGCTGGCGTCGTGGGTGATCACGATCGACAAGTTCAGGCTGCTGGAGGATCCGGGGTTCACGCCGGGGTGCAGTCTGAATCCGGTGGTGTCGTGCGGGAACATCATGAAGAGCGAGCAGGCGTCGGTGTTCGGGTTCCCGAATCCGATGCTGGGGCTGGTGGCGTACGGGGCCGTGGTGTGTGTGGGGGCGGGGCTGCTGGCGGGGGCGCGGTACCGGCGGTGGTTCTGGCTGGGGCTGAACGCGGGGATGCTCTTCGGTGTCGGGTTCTGTACGTGGCTCCAGTACCAGTCGCTCTACAGCATCGGCTCCCTCTGCCTCTGGTGCTGTCTCGCGTGGGTGGCGACGATCGTGATGTTCTCGTACGTGACGACGTACAACGTCACGCACCGGATCCTGCCGGCGCCGCGGTGGCTGCGCAGCGGGCTGGGGGAGTTCCACTGGGTGCTGCCGGTGCTGTGGATCGGGATCATCGGGATGCTGATCCTGACGCGCTGGTGGGACTTCTGGACCAGCTGACCTGCCCGCCGGATTCGCTGGCCGTACTGATCGCGCCGGTCGTCCTGTCAGTGGGCTGGCATAGGCTCTGAGGTGTGGAGCCCGACCTCTTTACCGCAGCAGCCGAAGACCGCCAGGAGAAGGACCCGTCCAGCAGCCCGCTGGCCGTCCGGATGCGCCCGCGCGTCCTGGACGAGGTGGTCGGCCAGCGGCATCTGCTGAAGCCCGGCTCCCCGATGCGAAGGCTGGTCGAACAGGCCGCCCAGGGGAGGGGGCCGGCAGGCCCCTCGTCGGTGCTCCTCTGGGGCCCGCCCGGCACCGGCAAGACGACGCTCGCCTATGTCGTCTCCAAGGCCACCGACGCCCGCTTCGTCGAGCTCTCCGCGATCACCGCCGGTGTCAAGGAGGTCCGCGCCGTCATCGACGGCGCCCGGCGCGCCTCCGGCGGCTTCGGCAAGGAGACCGTCCTTTTCCTGGACGAGATCCACCGCTTCAGCAAGGCCCAGCAGGACTCCCTCCTGCCCGCCGTGGAGAACCGCTGGGTCACGCTCATCGCGGCCACCACCGAGAATCCGTACTTCTCGATCATCTCCCCGCTGCTCTCGCGGTCCCTCCTGCTGACGCTGGAGCCCCTCACCGACGACGACCTGCGCGCCCTGCTGCGGCGCGCGCTCACCGAGGAGCGCGGGCTCGGCGGCGCGGTGTCCCTGCCCGACGACTCCGAGGCGCATCTGCTGCGGATCGCCGGGGGAGACGCCCGGCGGGTCCTGACCGCCCTGGAGGCGGCGGCCGGTGCCGCGATCTCCAAGGGCGAGAAGGAGATCAGCCTCGCCACGGTCGAGGAGACCGTCGACCGCGCCGCCGTGAAGTACGACCGTGACGGCGACCAGCACTACGACGTGGCTAGCGCCCTCATCAAATCGATCCGCGGCTCCGACGTGGACGCGGCGCTGCACTATCTGGCGCGCATGATCGAGGCGGGCGAGGACCCCCGGTTCATCGCCCGCCGGCTGATGATCTCTGCCAGCGAGGACATCGGCCTCGCCGACACGACCGCTCTGCCCACGGCCGTCGCCGCGGCGCAGGCCGTGGCGATGATCGGCTTCCCGGAGGCCGCGCTCACCCTCAGCCACGCCACCATCGCGCTGGCGCTGGCCCCGAAGTCGAACGCGGCGACGGTCGCGATCTCCGCCGCGCTTGAGGACGTGAAGAAGGGGCTGGCTGGTCCCGTACCGCCGCATCTGCGCGACGGTCACTACAAGGGGGCGGCCAAGCTCGGCCACGCGCAGGGGTACGTCTACCCGCACGACGTGCCCGGCGGTATCGCCGCGCAGCAGTACCTCCCGGACGAGGTGCGGGACCGGCGGTACTACGAACCGACGCGGTACGGCGCGGAGGCGCGCTACGCGGACGTGGTCGAGAAGGTCCGCGAACGCCTGCGCGGCGACGCCCCGTCGAACTGACCCATCGACCGGACGCCAGTACGGCTCAGCTGCTCGCGGCCTCGAAGAGCGCGTGCATGGCCCGGCGCAGTTCGGCCACGTCGCGCACCGGCTCGGGGAAGTCGAAGCGGGCGTCGAAGCAGTTGACGCCGGTGAAGCGGACCCGGAGCCCGAAGCGGTCCACGCCGACCGGTACGGCGGCCGTCCCGCCGCCGGTCCGCCCGCCGAGCAGCGAGCGCAGCGTCCGCACCTCGGCGCTGTGCGCGGCGTGCAGATGCTGGAGCAGTTCGGCCTCGTGCTCCGACAGCGGGTCCGCCACGGCGGCGGCGAACTCGTCCGCCTCCACCGGGTCGGCGCCCCACAGGTCGTCCACGTACGCCTCGCCGACCTCCAGCCGCAGTGTCGTCCGGCCGGGCTCGCCGGCGCCCGGTACGCGCGTCAGCCAGCCGGAGACCCAGGCGCGGCCCCGGATTCGGTGGGGCACGGAGACCGGGGCGACATCGGTCATCTCCAGCACCGCGGCCAGCTCGTCGGCCTGCGCGTGCGTCGCCGCCCGGACGACGGGGGAGTCCGCAGCGAAGGCCAGCAGCACGTCGCCGTCGCTGTCCACGGCCCGCGCGTCGGGCATCAACTGGTCGGGCCGCAGGGCGTCCAGGCCCGGGACGAGCAGCATGCTTGAGCATGTACTCTGTACGAGAGTTCGTGTGCGTTCGGCTGCTGACGGCATCCGGGCGATTTCAAGCCCGCTGGGACGCGGCTGACCATGAGCTGATCGGACCTCCGTCGTATCGATGCCCTGCGCGTCGAGACTGTCTGTGATGCGCGTGGTGTTCCCAGGGCGACGAGACATGCGATCTCCTTTGAGTAAGGTGAGCCTAACCTAACCTACAACGGAGGTCTGGAGAACGTGCCTAACCAGTCGCGTCCCAAGGTCAAGAAGTCACGCGCGCTCGGTATCGCGCTGACGCCGAAGGCCGTGAAGTACTTCGAGGCCCGTCCCTACCCGCCGGGCGAGCACGGCCGTGGCCGCAAGCAGAACAGTGACTACAAGGTCCGTCTGCTGGAGAAGCAGCGTCTGCGTGCTCAGTACGACATCAGCGAGCGCCAGATGGCCCGCGCCTACGACCGCGCCCGCAAGGCCGGCGGCAAGACCGGCGAGGCCCTGGTCGTCGAGCTGGAGCGTCGTCTCGACGCCCTGGTCCTGCGTTCGGGCATCGCCCGCACCATCTACCAGGCCCGTCAGATGGTCGTCCACGGCCACATCGAGGTCAACGGCGGCAAGGTCGACAAGCCGTCGTTCCGCGTCCGTCCCGACGACGTCGTGATGGTCCGCGAGCGCAGCCGCGAGAAGGTTCCCTTCCAGGTCGCGCGCGAGGGTGGCTACGACACGGACGGCGAGACCCCGCGCTACATCCAGGTCAACCTGAAGGCGCTGGCGTTCCGTCTGGACCGCGAGCCGCTGCGCAAGGAAATCCCGGTCATCTGCGACGAGCAGCTCGTCGTCGAGTACTACGCCCGCTGATCACCAGCTGATCCAGGTGTAGTACGCGCTTTCAGCCCGCCGCTTCCCCGCCGATCTGGCCGGGGGAGCCGGCGGGCTCTCGCGTTTCCCGGCCCGGATCGCCGTCCGCACCGTGGTCTGCCTCCCGGCCCTCCTCGCGCCCGGTTTCCCGGCCGGCGTTCCGGTCCGCCGCCGCTCTGTGCCCGCCGGAGAGCTGACGGGGCAGCAGCCCGGCCTCGCGCGGCCCGGCCAGCGCGCGTTCGACGGCCACCGCCGGAGGAAGGGCGTGCCCCTCCGCGACATGCGCGCCGTAGAGCTCGGGCCCCAGCAGGTCCGTCGCCCGGCGTTCGCACTGCTCGCGCGGCGCCCCGAAGGTGGGCGAGCCGAACAGGGGCGCCCCGACCGACCGCCAGAGCCGGGTCGCCGCGCCCTGGAGCACCGCCGCCTCGGCCGGATCCCCTTCGCCCGCGGTCACCAGCGCCATCAGCTCCATCGCGAGCACCAGCCCGACCAGGTCGTCGAAGGTGTGGTGGATGGCGACGGACTCGGCCAGCAGGGCGCGCGCCTCGCCGAGCCGGCCGCGCGTCCAGGCCGCGTACGCGTGGACGTACAGGGCGTAGGACCTCGTCCAGCGTTCGCCGCTGTCCTCGCAGATGTCCCGTACGTCGGCGCAGAGCGCCACGGCCCCGTCCAGGTCGCCCTGGAAGACCAGGGCGAGGGCCAGCTCCGCCTGGCCCATCAGGACATTGCTGTTGAGCTCGCCCAGCTCGTGGTAGGCGCCGAGCGCGGCGCGCAGCAGCCGTTCGGCGCGCGGCATGTCGCCGGAGAGGAGCGCGAGGCAGCCCAGCCGGTGTTCGGCGTACGTGTGCGCCAGCGCGTTCCCCGTACGCGCGGCTTCTCCCCGGCACTCGTACAGAGCCGCCACCGCGGCAGGGTTGTCGCCCTGGAGGACCGTGACATGGCCCAGCACCCAGAGGGCCTTGAGCCGTGACCCGGTGTGCCGTGTCCCGGGGTGCGGACCGGGGTGCGGGGCTTCCTCCCGTCGGGAGCCGTCCGGCCCGTCGGCCGGCGCGAGGACCCGCTCCAGCCAGTGCCGCCCTTCGGTGAGCCGGCCGCAGCCCGCCCAGTAGAACCAGAGCGTGCCCGCCAGATACTGCCCCAGATGGGCCTCGCCCGCCGTCTCCAGGCAGAGTTCGATGGCCGCCCGCAGATTGGGCAGGGCGCTGTCGGCGCAGGCGGCGATCTCCGCCTGCCGGGGGCCGAACCAGTCCAGTTCGCACCAGGTCGCCAGCCCCACGTACCAGTCCCGGTGTCTGCGGCGCATCCGGCCGGTGTCCCCCAGGGTGTCCAGCCACTGGGCGCCGTACGCGCGCACCGTGTCCAGCATCCGGTAGCGCGGCCCTGCCGGTGTCTCCTCGGGGGCGACCACGGACTGGGCGATCAGCGCGTCGAGGACGTCGAGCACACTCTCCGCAGGCAGCTCGGGGCCCGCGCACACGTACTCGACCGCCTCCAGGTCGAAGGGCCCGGCGAAGACGGACAGCCGCGCCCACAGCAGCCGTTCGGCCGGGGTACACAGCTCATGGCTCCAGCCGATCGCGGTACGGAGCGTGCGATGGCGCGGCAGTTCGCCGCGGGAACCCCCGGTGAGCAGCTGGAAGCGGTCGTCGACCCGCCGCAGGATCTGCTCGACGGACAGGGCGCGCAGCCGGGCGGCGGCCAGTTCGAGGGCGAGCGGGATGCCGTCGAGCCGGCGGCACAACTCCCGTACGGCGTCGTCGTGTTCACCGAGAAGGCGGCCGGCGGGCGCCATGTCGGCGGCCCGGTCGGCGAAGAGCAGCCGCGCGTCGGTGTCCGACATCGGGGCGAGGGGGACGGTCCGTTCACCGGCCAGCCGGAGCGGCCGGCGGCCGGCGGCCAGCACCTGGAGGCCGGGGCAGTGGCGCAGCAGATCCCGTACGAGCTCCGCGCAGGGCTCGACCAGCTGCTCGAAGCCGTCGAGCACCAACAGCAGGCGGCGGTCGGCGAGATGGGTGCGCAGCACCTCCCGGGTCGGCCGGCCGCTGTGGTCGGTGATGCGCAGCGCGTCGAGGAGCGCGTGGTCGAGCAGTCCGGGGTCGCGGATCGCGGAGAGTTCGGCGAGCCAGACCCCGTCGCAGTTGCGTTTCTCCAGAGCCTCGGGCCGCAGGCTCCGGGCCGCGTGCAGGGCCAGCCGCGTCTTGCCGACACCGCCCACACCCACCAGGGTGACCAGCCGGATCCCGGCGAGCAGGCGTGCCAGCTCGGCCAGTTCGTCGGCACGGCCCACGAACCGGTTCAGCTCCGCGGGGAGATTGCCGGGGACAGGTCGCATGAGACACGCACAGTACTCGCGCGACCGCACTGCGTACAATCCGCTGCGGCAACTCCCGCTCCCCGTCCCGCCCGATGAGGTAGGGTCCGCGACCGCCGTAAAGCGGTACGGGGAGTCACTCCGGGCGCGATAGGGTCGAGGGAAGACCTTTCTCGGGTCGGCCGGGCCGTTCGGATCCGGTACGACGCGAGCGACCCCCAACGCAGAGAGCGGTGCAGCGTGACCGGTGGAGAGGTTGCCGGGATCCTGGTGGCCGTCTTCTGGGCGGTTCTGGTCACCCTCCTCGCCGTGGTGCTCGTGAGGCTGGCGCAGACGCTCAAGGCGACCACCAAACTCGTCGCGGACGTGACCGACCAGGCCGTACCGCTGCTCGCGGACGCGTCGGCGACCGTACGGGCGGCACAGACCCAGCTCGACCGGGTCGACGCCATCGCCACGGACGTCCAGGAGGTCACCTCCAACGCGTCGGCGCTCTCCACCACCGTCGCGTCGACCTTCGGCGGCCCTCTGGTGAAGGTCGCGGCCTTCGGCTACGGGGTGCGGCGGGCGATGGGCCGCAGGACCTCGGCCGAGCCGGCGCCCGCCGAGCGCGAGGCACCGGTACCGGCCGCGCGCGGCCGGCGCACGGTCATCGTGGGCAGGACCGTTCCGGCCGCCCGACGCAGCAGGAAGCAGAAGGGCTGAGGCAGCGATGTTCCGCCGTACGTTCTGGTTCACCGCGGGCGCGGCGGCCGGTGTGTGGGCCACCACCAAGGTCCACAGCAAGCTCCGCCGGCTGACGCCCGAGTCTCTCGCCGCACAGGCGGCCGACAAGGCCGTCGACGCCGGGCACCGGCTCAGGGAGTTCGCGCTCGACGTCCGGGCGGGCATGGCCCAGCGCGAGTCCGAACTGGGCGAGGTGCTGGGGCTGGACGCCCCCGCGGACCCCGAACTCCCCGCCCAGCGGCGCCTGGCCGTCGAGGGCCGCGTCGAACACCGGTCCGACGACCAGGCGCACAACCGCCACGACCACAGCGACAGACTCAACTCGCGTACACCGCACAACCGGAATGAGGACCACTGATGGAGTCGGCCGAAATCCGCCGCCGCTGGCTGAGCTTCTTCGAGGGGCGCGGGCACACCGCCGTCCCTTCGGCGTCGCTCATCGCGGACGACCCGACTCTGCTCCTGGTCCCCGCGGGCATGGTCCCCTTCAAGCCGTACTTCCTGGGCGAGGTCAAGGCTCCCGCCCCGCGGCTGACCAGCGTCCAGAAGTGCGTCCGCACGCCGGACATCGAAGAGGTCGGCAAGACCACCCGGCACGGCACGTTCTTCCAGATGTGCGGCAACTTCTCCTTCGGCGACTACTTCAAAGAAGGCGCCATCCCGCTGGCCTGGGAGCTGCTGACCACCCCCGTGGCCGACGGCGGGTACGGGCTCGACCCCGAGAGACTGTGGGTCACGGTCTATCTGGACGACGACGAGGCCGCCGGCATCTGGACGGACAAGGTCGGCTTCCCCGCCGAGCGGATCCAGCGTCTGGGCAAGAAGGACAACTACTGGTCCATGGGCGTGCCCGGCCCCTGCGGTCCCTGCTCGGAGATCTTCTACGACCGCGGCCCGGAGTTCGGCGAGGAGGGCGGCCCCGCCGTCAACGGCGAGCGCTACGTGGAGCTCTGGAACCTGGTCTTCATGCAGTACGAGCGCGGCGCCGGCGAGGGCAAGGAGGACTTCGAGATCCTCGGCGAGCTGCCGTCCAAGAACATCGACACCGGTCTCGGCCTCGAACGCCTCGCCATGGTCCTCCAGGACGTCCCCAACATGTTCGAGATCGACACGTCGATGGCCGTCATCGACAAGGCGACCGAACTGACCGGCGTCCGTTACGGCGCCGACGCCGCCTCGGACGTCTCCCTGCGCGTCGTCACCGACCACATGCGCACCTCCGTGATGCTCATCGGCGACGGCGTCACCCCCGGCAACGAGGGCCGCGGCTACGTCCTGCGCCGCATCCTGCGCCGCGCCGTGCGCAACATGCGGCTGCTCGGCGCCACCGGACCGGTCGTCGCCGACCTGATCGACGTGGTCATCCGGTCGATGGGCCAGCAGTACCCGGAGCTGATCACCGACCGCAAGCGCATCGAGACCGTCGCCCTCGCCGAGGAAGCCGCCTTCCTGAAGGCCATCAAGGGCGGCACCAACATCCTCGACACCGCCGTCACCGACACCAAGGCGGCCGGCGGCTCGGTCCTGGCCGGCGACAAGGCGTTCCTGCTCCACGACACCTGGGGCTTCCCGATCGACCTCACCCTGGAGATGGCCGCCGAACAGGGCCTCTCCGTGGACGAGGACGGCTTCCGCCGGCTCATGAAGGAGCAGCGGGACCGGGCCAAGGCCGACGCCAGGTCGAAGAAGACCGGCCACGCCGACCTCTCGTCCTACCGCGAGGTCGCCGACACCTCCGGCACCACCGAGTTCACCGGATACGCCAGCACCGAGGGCGAGTCGCGGATCGTCGGCCTGCTGGTCGACGGTGTGCCGTCGCCCGCCGCCACCGAGGGCGACGAGGTCGAGGTCGTACTGGACCGCACCCCGTTCTACGCCGAGGGCGGCGGCCAGCTCGCCGACCAGGGGCGTATCCGCCTCGACAGCGGCGCGGTCATCCAGGTCCGCGACGTCCAGCAGCCGGTCCCCGGCGTCTCCGTGCACAAGGGGTCCGTGCAGGTCGGTGAAGTCACCGTGGGCTCCGCCGCGTTCGCCGCCATCGACACCCGGCGCCGGCGTGCCATCGCCCGCGCCCACAGCGCCACCCATCTGACGCACCAGGCGCTGCGCGACGCCCTCGGCCCGACGGCCGCCCAGGCCGGCTCCGAGAACTCCCCGGGCCGCTTCCGCTTCGACTTCGGCTCGCCGGCCGCCGTACCCGGCACGGTCCTCACCGACGTCGAGCAGAAGATCAACGAGGTGCTCGGGCGTGAACTCGACGTCCAGGCCGAGGTGATGTCGATCGACGAGGCCAAGAAGCAGGGCGCCATCGCCGAGTTCGGCGAGAAGTACGGCGAGCGGGTCCGCGTCGTCACCATCGGCGACTTCTCCAAGGAGCTGTGCGGCGGCACGCATGTGCACAACACCTCCCAGCTGGGCCTGGTGAAGCTGCTCGGCGAGTCCTCGATCGGCTCCGGCGTGCGCCGGATCGAGGCGCTGGTGGGCGTGGACGCCTACAACTTTCTCGCCAGGGAGCACACGGTCGTCGCCCAGCTCCAGGAGCTGGTCAAGGGCCGCTCCGAGGAACTGCCGGAGAAGATCGCCGGCATGCTCGCCAAGCTGAGGGACGCCGAGAAGGAGATCGAGAAGTTCCGCGCGGAGAAGGTGCTGGCCGCCGCCGCCGGACTGGTCGAGGGCGCCAGGGACGTACGGGGTACGGCCCTGGTCATCGGCCAGGTGCCGGACGGTACGTCGGCCGACGACCTGCGCAGGCTGGTGCTGGACGTACGCGGCCGGATCACCGGTGGCCGCCCGGCGGTCGTCGCGCTGTTCACGACGGTGGGCGGGCGCCCGCTGACGGTCATCGCCACCAACGAGGCGGCCCGTGAGCGTGGGCTCAAGGCCGGCGAGCTGGTCCGCACCGCCGCCAAGACCCTCGGTGGCGGAGGCGGCGGCAAGCCGGACGTCGCCCAGGGCGGCGGTCAGAACCCCGGGGCCATCGGCGACGCCGTTGCCGCGGTGGAGCGCCTTGTCGAGGGGACGGCCTGAGTCCATGACCGGGGACGTGGCGGCGTGACCGCGCTCGTGCGCCGGGGCCGGAGACTGGCCGTCGATGTCGGGGACGCCCGGATCGGGGTCGCCTCGTGCGATCCCGACGGGCTCCTCGCGACGCCGGTGGAGACGGTGCCGGGACGTGATGTCCCGGCCGCCCACCGGCGGCTCGCGCAACTGGTCGAGGAGTACGAGCCGATCGAGGTCGTCGTCGGTCTGCCGCGCTCGCTCAGCGGCGGCGAGGGCCCGGCGGCGGTCAAGGTGCGGGCGTTCGCGGAGGAGGTCGCGCGCCGGATCGCGCCGGTTTCCGTGCGGCTAGTGGATGAGAGAATGACCACGGTGACCGCCGGCCAGGGACTGCGTGCCTCGGGTGTGAAGTCCAAGAAGGGCCGGTCCGTCATCGACCAGGTGGCGGCCGTCATCATCCTGCAGAACGCGCTGGAGTCCGAGAGAGCGTCGGGAGCGCCGCCCGGTGAGGGCGTGCGGGTTCAGACCTGAAACGCTGATCGGGCAATACCGGAACATACTTGCGGTTATCCGTCTGCGCGAATGAAGGTCGCCTGATCGCGATACGGTAACGTTCCGCGCGATGCGGCGGGGATTCGAACAACTGCCGCACAAAGAGAGGCGATACGGACACCGGGCCATCCGCGCCCGGCACCGGTCGCCTCGCGGCTCTAGGGGATCGATGACTGACTATGGACGGGGTCGAGGCCCTGAACCGTGGCACCCCGAGGACCCCTTGTACGGGGACCAGGGGTGGGGAGCGCAGCAGGCCGCCGACGGCAGTACTCCTTACGACGCTCAACCTCAGACTCAAGCGCCCCATCCGCAGCAGCAGTACGACCCTCAGTACGACGGTGGTGGCTGGATCACCGGACAGCAGCAGTACGCGCAGCAGCCTCAGCAACAGCAGCCCCATCCGCAGCAGCAGTACAACCCCCAGTACGACAGCGGTGGCTGGGACACCGGGCAGCAGCAGTACGCGCAGCAGCAGTATCAACCCCAGCAACACCCTCAGCATCAGCCCCAGTACCCGCAGCAACAACAGCAACAGCAGTACGCCGAGCCGCAGTACAACCAGCAGCAGTACGCCGGACAGCAGCCCAACGACCCCCAGTACGGCGGCGGTTGGGACACCGGCCAGCAGACGGCCATGCCCTACGGCGACAACGCGGGCAACACCTACGCGGGCCGGCAGGCGGCGGCCCCGCCCCCGCCCCCACCTCCGCCGCAGCCCGAGCCCGAGAACGACTGGGACGGCCCGCAGCCCGAGGAGACGCACCCGTTCTTCACCGGCGAGGACCGCGACGACGACCGGCGCCGTGACCGTGACGACGACCGGTACGACGACGCGGACGACCGGGAGTACGACGACGAGGGCGACGGCCGGCGCGGCGGCGGCGGACGTGACCGCCGGGGCTCGTCGAAGAAGAAGCGCCGCGGCGGCGGAGCCTGCCTCGTGGCCTCCCTCGTCCTCGTCGCGGGCACGGCCGGCGGCGGCTACTACGCCTACCAGTTCTGGCAGGAACGCTTCGGACCACCCGCCGACTTCGCGGGCGCGGGCACCGGCTCCGTCCAGGTCGAGATCCCGCAGGGCGCCGGCCTCACCGAAATGGGCAGCCTGCTCAAGGAGAGCGGGGTGGTGAAAAGCGCCGCCGCGTTCGTCGACGCGGCGGGCGCGCACCCCAAGGGCAAGGCAATTCAGCCCGGCGTCTATCCGATGAAGAAAGAGATGTCGGCCAAGGCCGCCGTCGAGCTGATGACCAACCCGGCCAATCTGAACTCGCTGACCATCGGCGAGGGCACACGTGCGGTCAAGGTGTACGAGTTCATCGACGCGAAGCTCAAACTCGATCCCGGCACCACCGCCGATGTCGCCAAGGCGCAGGCCGGCAAACTCGGTCTGCCCGACTGGGCCGACGACAACAAGAACATAAAAGACCCGCTCGAAGGGTTCCTCTACCCCGCGCGTTACGACATCGGCGAGAAGACCAAGCCGGAGGACATCCTCAAACAGATGGTCGCGCGGTCCAACCAGGAGTACAAGAAGTACGACCTGGAGAAATCGGCCGCGGACCTCGGTCTGGACTCGCCGCTCGACGTCGTCACCGTCGCCAGCCTCGTGCAGGCCGAAGGCATCACGCACGACGACTTCAAGAAGATGGCCGCGGTCGTCTACAACCGGCTCAAGCCGACGAACACCGACACCAACCAGAAGCTCGAATTCGACTCCACCTTCAATTACTTGAAGAACGAGAGCGAGATCGACATCTCCACCTCGGAGATCAGGAACCACGACGACCCGTACAACACGTACTTCTACAAGGGTCTGCCGCCGGGTCCGATCGGAAATCCGGGCGCCGACGCGCTGAACGCCACCAAGGCACCGGACTCGGGCGCCTGGATGTACTTCATCTCCATCGACGGCAAGACCACCGAATTCACCAAGACCCTGGCCGAGCACCAGAAGCTCGTCGACAAGTTCAACGAGACACGGAAGAATGCGAACGACTAGCACCACCGACAGCACCATCGAACGCAGGGCGGCCGTCCTCGGCTCGCCCATCGCTCACTCCCTCTCGCCGGTTCTGCACCGGGCGGCGTACGCGGCACTGGGCCTGACCCACTGGTCGTACAACCGCTTCGAGATCAACGAGGCGCGACTCCCCGCCTTCCTGACCGGCCTCGATCCGTCCTGGGCCGGGCTGTCCCTGACCATGCCGCTCAAGCGTGCCGTCATCCCGCTGCTCGACAAGGTCAGTGAGACGGCGTCGTCCGTCGAGGCCGTCAACACCGTCGTCATCGACGGCGCCGGACGGCGCACGGGCGAGAACACCGACATCCCCGGCATACTCGCCGCCCTGCGAGAACGCGGCGTCGCCGCGGTGGAGTCGGCGGCCGTCCTCGGTGCCGGAGCGACCGCGTCGTCGGCCCTCGCCGCGCTCTCCCGTATCTGTCAGGGCCCGGTGACCGCCTATGTACGAAGCATGGAGCGCGCCGCCGAGATGCGCGGCTGGGGCGAACGGCTGGGCGTCGACGTCCGCACCGCCGACTGGGCGGACGCGGCCAAGGCCTTCGGCGCCCCGCTGGTGATCGCGACGACCCCCGCGGGCGCCACCGACACCCTGGCGGACAGCGTCCCCGGAGGCCCCGGCACCCTCTTCGACGTGCTGTACGACCCCTGGCCCACCGCGCTCGCCGCCGCCTGGTCCGCCCGGGGCGGCGCCGTGGTCGGCGGTCTCGACCTCCTCGTGCACCAGGCCGTCCTCCAGGTCGAGCTGATGACCGGCCGCTCGCCCGCGCCGCTCACCGTGATGCGCGAGGCCGGCGAACAGGCACTGCGGGCCCACCAAGCCTGACGGCCGAGGCCGCCGCGCCCGTATCCGCAGGCTGGACGGAGTCACGGAGCGGGCGGCCGGTCATGGCAGGATCGGGACCCGAGGATGCGTACCGCAGTCGTACCGTCGAAGATGTCGAGATTCACCGAGGAGCACCGTTGAGCAGGTTGCGCTGGCTGACAGCGGGGGAGTCGCACGGACCCGCACTCGTCGCGACGCTGGAGGGCCTTCCCGCGGGTGTGCCGATCACCACGGAGATCGTGGGTGATCACCTCGCCAGGCGGCGCCTGGGCTACGGGCGCGGCGCGCGGATGAAGTTCGAGCGGGACGAGGTCACCTTCCTCGGCGGCGTACGGCACGGCCTGACCATGGGATCGCCGGTCGCGATCATGGTCGGCAACACCGAATGGCCCAAGTGGGAGCAGGTCATGGCGGCCGACCCGGTCGACCCCGAGGTGCTGGCCGGGCTCGCCCGTAATGAGCCCCTGACCCGCCCGCGCCCCGGCCACGCGGATCTCGCGGGCATGCAGAAGTACGGGGCGTCCGAGGCCCGGCCGATCCTGGAGCGGGCCAGCGCCCGTGAGACGGCGGCCCGGGTCGCGCTCGGCGCGGTCGCCCGGTCGTATCTGACGGAGACGGCCGGGATCGAGATCGTGTCCCATGTCGTTGAACTGGCCACCGCCAAGGCCCCGTACGGCGTGTACCCGACCCCCGGCGACGTCGAGCGGCTCGACGCCGACCCGGTCCGCTGTCTGGACCCCGAGGCGAGCGACGCGATGGTCGCCGAGATCGACCAGGCCCACAAGGACGGTGACACCCTCGGCGGCGTGCTCGAGGTGCTGGCGTACGGCGTGCCCGTCGGCCTCGGCTCGCACGTCCACTGGGACCGCAGGCTCGACGCCCGGCTCGCCGCCGCCCTCATGGGCATCCAGGCCATCAAGGGCGTCGAGGTCGGCGACGGCTTCGGCCTCGCCCGGGTTCCCGGCTCCCGGGCGCACGACGAGATCATGGTCACCGACGAGGGCATCAGGCGCGCGTCGGGCCGCTCCGGCGGCACCGAAGGCGGACTGTCGACGGGCGAACTGCTGCGCGTACGGGCCGCGATGAAGCCCATCGCGACCGTGCCCCGCGCACTGGCCACCGTGGACGTCGCCACCGGCGAGGCCGCCAAGGCGCACCACCAGCGTTCCGACGTCTGCGCGGTGCCCGCGGCGGGCATCGTCGCCGAGGCCATGGTCGCGCTGACCCTCGCCGACGCCGTGGCCGAGAAGTTCGGCGGCGACAGCGTCCCCGAGACCCGGCGCAACGTCGAGTCGTACCTGCGGAACCTGGTGATCCGATGAGCGGCCCGCGAATCGTCCTGGTCGGCCCGATGGGGGTCGGCAAGACCACCGTGGGCGCGCTGCTCGCCGAACGCCTGGACACCGACTACCGGGACACCGACGCGGACATCGTCGCCGCCGAGGGCCGGGAGATCTCGGACATCTTCTTCGACGAGGGCGAGCAGCACTTCCGCGATCTGGAGCGGGACGCCGTACGGACCGCGCTCGCCGAACACGGCGGGGTCCTCGCGCTCGGCGGCGGAGCGGTTCTCGACAAGGACACCCGTGAGCTGCTCGCGGGCCTGCCCGTCGTCTATCTCTCCATGGAGGCGAACGAGGCGGTCCGGCGCACCGGTCTGGGGCTGGCCCGCCCGCTGCTCGCCATCAACCCCCGCCAGCAGTGGAAGCTGCTGATGGAGGAGCGCCGCTCCCTCTACACGGAGGTCGCGCGCGCGGTCGTCCCGACCGACGAGCGGGCACCCGAAGAGGTCGCCGAAGCCGTCATCGAGGCGCTGGACCTGGGCGCGGCGGCCATCCCCGGCGCCGATCCGTCCGCCACCCCCACCGAGGCGCCCGGCGAGGCCCCCGGCACCGCTCCCGGCAAGGAGAACCAGGCATGACGACGGATCAGGACCAGGCGGCCACCCGTATCCAGGTCGGCGGCACCGGCCACGACCCGTACGAGGTGCTGGTCGGCCGGCGGCTGCTGGGCGAACTGCCCGCGCTCATCGGCCCCCAGGCCAAGCGTGTCGCCGTACTGCACCCGGAATCGCTCGCCGAGACGGGTGAGACCCTCCGTCAGGACCTGGCGGACCAGGGGTACGAGGCGGTCGCCATCCAGCTGCCGAACGCCGAGGAGGCCAAGACCGTCGAGGTCGCCGCCTACTGCTGGAAGGCCCTCGGCCAGACCGGCTTCACCCGCAGCGATGTCATCGTCGGCGTCGGCGGCGGCGCCACCACCGATGTCGCGGGCTTCGTCGCCGCGACCTGGCTGCGCGGGGTGCGCTGGATCGCCGTACCGACCACCGTCCTCGGCATGGTCGACGCGGCGATCGGCGGCAAGACCGGCATCAACACCGCCGAGGGCAAGAACCTCGTGGGCGCCTTCCACCCGCCCGCCGGGGTGCTCTGCGACCTCGCGGCGCTGGAGTCGCTGCCGGTGCACGACTACGTGAGCGGCATGGCCGAGATCATCAAGGCGGGATTCATCGCCGATCCGGCCATTCTCGATCTCGTGGAGGCCGACCCCGAGGGGGCGCGGTCGCCCGCGGGGCCGCACACCGCCGAGCTGATCGAGCGCTCCATCCGGGTCAAGGCCGAGGTCGTGTCCAACGACCTCAAGGAGTCCGGCGTACGCGAGATCCTCAACTACGGCCACACGCTCGCCCACGCCATCGAGAAGAACGAACGCTACAAATGGCGGCACGGCGCTGCCGTCTCCATCGGCATGGTCTTCGCCGCCGAACTGGGCCGCCTCGCGGGCCGGCTCGACGACGCCACCGCCGAACGGCACAGCGCCGTCCTCAAGTCCGTCGGACTGCCGCTGACCTACCGCGGCGACCAGTGGCCCAAGCTTCTGGAGACGATGAAGGTCGACAAGAAGTCCCGCGGTGACCTGCTGCGTTTCATCGTCCTCGACGGTCTGGCCAAGCCGACCGTGCTGGAGGGACCCGACCCGGCGGTGCTGCTCGCCGCGTACGGGGAGGTGTCCGAGTGAGCCGTCGGGTCCTGGTGCTCAACGGCCCCAATCTGGGCCGTCTCGGTTCCCGGGAGCCGGACGTCTACGGCTCCGTCTCGTACGCCGGACTTGTGGAGACCTGCCAGTCGACGGGCAAGGAGCTGGGCCTCGCGGTCGACGTGCGCGAGACGAACGACGAGGGCGAGCTGATCCGCTGGCTGCACGAGGCGGCCGACGGATCGCTCCCGGTGGTGCTCAACCCCGGGGCTTTCACCCACTATTCGTACGGAATGCGGGACGCCGCCGCGCAGCGCACCGCGCCGCTGATCGAGGTGCACATCTCGAACCCGTACACACGCGAGGAATTCCGCCACACCTCGGTCGTCGCGGCGGTCGCCACCGGCACGATCGCGGGGTTCGGCATCGGCTCGTACCGACTGGCGCTGCGTGCCCTCGCCGAGGAACTGGACGGCTGACGCGAAAGCCGGGCGGTCGGCCGGGCACTCGGGGCCGGTCTCTGACGTTACCCACGGAAGCGGCCGGGAACGGTACCGTTCGAAAGCAAGTCGGCCCGGCGGCCGACCGATCAGCGTCAGACGTACGAGACGGAGTGGCACCGGATGCAGTACGCGATGGGGGCTCCGCCGCCGCCTCCCCACGGTTCGGCGCACGGAGCGGGCGGACAGGGCGCGGGCGCGTGGGCGCACGGCACGCCGCCCCACGGCCCGCCACCGCACGGCGCACCCCACTCCGGCCCCCCGGCCGGCCCTCCCGCGCCCCACGGGCAACCACCCGTACCGGGCGCGGCGCCGTACGGGCCCCCGCCCGTGCCCGGCGGCTCCCGGCAGCACGGCGCGCCTCACCCGCAAGGCGCACCACAGCCGCCTCAAGGGCCCCCGCCGTCCGGCAGGCCCTCCGGGCCCCAGCACATCCCGCCGGGGCACCAGCAGGCGCCCGTGCCCCCGCAGGGCCCCCCGGCGCCGGACTCGACCGGGCACATCCAGCTGCCGCCGGGCGGTCCTGTTCCCATACCCGTGCCGCATCCCGCCGACAGCGGTACGGGCGCTGCCACGCTCGCCGTCCTGCTGATCGGCCCCGCCGGCGCGGGCAAGACGACCGTCGCCCGGCACTGGGCGGCCCGCCGACAGGTTCCCACCGCCCACATCAGCCTCGACGACGTACGCGAATGGGTCTGCTCAGGCTTCGCCGACCCGCAGTCGGGGTGGAACGAGCACTCCGAGGCCCAGTACCGCCTCGCCCGCCGCACCTGCGGCTTCGCCGCCCGTAACTTCCTCGCCAACGGCATCTCCTGCATCCTCGACGACGCGGTCTTCCCCGACCGCCCGGTCGTCGGGCTCGGCGGCTGGAAGCGCCATGTCGGCCCCGGACTGCTGCCCGTGGTCCTGCTGCCCGGCCTGGAGATCGTGCTGGAGCGGAACGCGGAGCGCAGCGGCAACCGCCGGCTCTCGGACGAGGAAGTGGCGGGCATCCACGGCCGGATGGCCGGCTGGTACGGCTCCGGGCTGCCGATCATCGACAACTCCAAGTACGACGTCGAGACGACGGCCCGGGTGCTCGACGACGTACTCGCCCGGTCGATCGCCAGCCCGCCGGCCTGGTAGCACGGCCGCCGGACCCCCTTCGCGCCACCGGAAGGGGTCCGTCCGCGCGGGCTCCGGCCCGCCCCGGTCGGACGCGTCGGCCGCGCCGAGCCGGGCCCGCGCTCATAGGCTCGATACATGTCAGAGGTGTATGCGGTCCGTCGCGGTCGGCTGCGCGACCGGTGCGCCGCGGCCGGCAGCGATGCCGCCCTGGTGTCCCTGCCGGCCAACGTCCGCTATCTCGCGGGCGGCGCACCACCGGGCGCCGTTCTGCTGCTGGGCGTCGCCGACCAGCGGGACGTACTCCTCTGCCCCCGCACCCCCAGCGGCGCCCCCGCCGACAGCCGCCCCGACGAACGGCTGCGGCTGAGCATGCTGCCCACCGCCGCGGGCGATCCGGCCGTCGCCGCGGCCGACCTCCTGGACGCGTCCACCGCCCGGACCCTCGCCGTCGAGGAGCACCATCTGACCGTCGCCCGCCACCGCGCCATCGGCTCGGTGGCACCCCGGCTGCTCCTCGCCGATCTCGGCTGCGCCGTCGAACAGGAACGCACCGTCAAGGACGAGGGGGAGATCGCCCAGCTTCGGATCGCCGCCGAGATCTCCGACCAGGCGCTGGGCGAGCTGCTCGAATCGATCCTCGTCGGCCGCACCGAACGCCATCTCGCCCTGGAACTGGAGCGGCGGCTGGTCGACCACGGCGCCGACGGACCGGCCTTCCGCACCTCGGTCGCCACCGGGCCGAACGCGGGCCGCGCGGGCCACCGGCCCTCGGACCGCAGGGTCGAGGAAGGAGATTTCCTCTCCGTTCGCCTCGGCGCCAACTACCACGGATACCGTTGCGAGATCGGCCGCACGTTCGTCATCGGAACGTCGCCCGCCGACTGGCAGATCGAGCTGTACGACCTGGTGTTCGCGGCACAACGGGCAGGTCGGGAGGCTCTGACGCCCGGTACGGCCTACCGCGACGTGGACCGCGCGGCCCGTCAGCCGCTGGAGTCGGCGGGGTACGGCGAGGGGCTCGCGGCCCGTACCGGACACGGTGTGGGGCTCGAAATCGATGAGGACCCGCAGTTGGCACCCGCTGCCATGGGTAAACTGGACGCTTGTGTGCCGGTCACCGTCGAACCGGGGGTCCACCTCCCGGGCCGGGGCGGCGTCCGGATCGATGACACGCTCGTCGTCCGCCCCGAGGCGGACGGCGGACCCGAGCTACTCACCATCACGACCAAGGAACTGCTCGCGCTCTAGCCGTCCGGCAGGCTCTCTGCCGGCCGCGCCGGCGGCGCGCACCCGTGGTCCCACCAGCTTCAGTCCAGGAGATTCCGCAACCGTGGCTTCCACGAACGACCTCAAGAACGGCATGGTGCTCAAGCTCGACTCTGGCCAGCTCTGGTCCGTCGTCGAGTTCCAGCACGTCAAGCCCGGCAAGGGCCCGGCCTTTGTGCGTACCAAGCTGAAGAACGTGCTCTCCGGCAAGGTCGTCGACAAGACCTTCAACGCCGGCGTGAAGGTCGAGACGGCCAGCGTCGACCGCCGCGACATGCAGTTCTCGTACATGGACGGCGAGTACTTCGTCTTCATGGACATGGGCACCTACGACCAGATCCACATCAGCCGCGAGGTCGTCGGCGACGCCGCGAACTTCCTCCTGGAGGGCTTCGAGGCCACGGTGGCGATGTACGAGGGCAACGCCCTCTACGTCGAGCTGCCCGCCGCCGTCGAGCTGGTCATCGAGCACACCGACCCCGGTGTGCAGGGCGACCGCTCCACCGGTGGCTCCAAGCCCGCCAAGCTGGAGACCGGTTACGAGATCGGTGTCCCGCTCTTCATCACGACCGGCGAGAAGATCAAGGTCGACACGCGCTCCGGTGAGTACCTCGGCCGGGTGAACAGCTAACCGTGGCTGCCCGCAATAAGGCCCGTAAGCGCGCCTTCCAGATCCTTTTCGAGGCCGACCAGCGCGGGGCGCCCGTGCAGACGGTCCTCGCGGACTGGCTCCGGCACGCGCGGACCGACGACCGCCAGCCGCCGGTCAGCGAGTACACGATGGAACTCGTCGAGGGATACGCGAAGTACGCCGAGCGGATCGACGAACTCATCGGCACCTACTCGGTGGGCTGGACGCTCGACCGGATGCCGGTCGTCGACCGGAACATCGTGCGGCTCGGTACGTACGAGCTGGTGTGGGTGGACGGAACGCCCGACGCCGTGGTGATCGACGAGGCGGTACAGCTCGCCAAGGAGTTCTCGACCGACGACTCGCCGTCGTTCGTGAACGGTCTCCTCGGCCGCTTCAAGGACCTCAAGCCGAGCCTGCTCCGCGCCGACTAGACGGCCGACGCCGTCGAGCGTGGACTCAAGCGCCGGACGGGCCGCACACGC
>NZ_JBHXRX010000093.1:18665-24898 GCF_042714995.1 Streptomyces sp. NPDC058665 | reverse complement strand
ACCCCCACCACGCGGGGCCCCATCCCGCCCCGGATGCGGGCCCCCCTTTCGTGCACGGACCCTGAAGGAGCGACCGTGTCAGCCGCGCAATGCGCGGCTGCGCCCACGGAACTCGGCCAGCACCTCGTCCCCGCGCGTGAGACTGACGTCGTAGATCCCACCGCGCCCGAGCCGGGTCCGCTCCCGCGCGGTCGCGGTCAGGACATCCCCCTCGTGAGCCGGACGTACGAAGTCGATGTCGGCGCCCGCCGCGACGGTCACCGGGCCATGGCTGTTGCACGCGCACGCGAAGGCGCTGTCCGCGAGGAGGAAGAGATAACCGCCGTGGGCCGTGCCGTGCCCGTTCACCATGTCGGCCCGCACGCTCATCCGCAGGGTCGCCCAGCCCGGACCGGTGTCCACGAGGGTGATGCCCAGGCTCCGCGCGGTCGGATCGGCGGCGAAGTACTCCCGGCCGGCTCCGGCGGAGGGGACCGCGTCATGACCGGGGCGCGCACCTGCGATGTCCATGCGGCCGATCGTAGTGCCGTGCCCACGCGCCCCCGGATCGAGCCGCCGGGCCCGCCCACGGGGACGGACCCGGCGAGCAGTCAGGCGCTCCGCAGCGTCGCCCGCACCGGACGCCCCGGCTGGAGCGTGAGGCCCGTCTTGGGCGGGATCTCACCCGGGTCCAGGTCAAGACGGAACCGCTGCGCGAGCGTGGCGAGCACCAGCACCGCCTCGACCGTCGCGAAGCGGGCCCCGAGACAGGCCCTGGCGCCACCCCCGAACGGGAACCACGCGTGGTCCGGCACCGGCGTCGCCCCCTCGTCCCACCGCTCGGGCCGGAAGGCGTCCGGCTCGGCGAACCACCGCTCGTCGCGCTGCGCGCTCCACTGACTCGCCCAGAGCACTGTCCCCTCCGAGACCGCCCGCCCGCCCAGCGTCGAGCCCTCCTTCGCGATGCCCGTCATCAGCCACACGGGCGGATAGAGCCGCAGCGTCTCCCTGATGATCTGCTCCGTCCAGCGCAGCTCCTTGAAGTCGTCGAAGCCGGGCGTACGGCCGCCGAGAACGGTGGCCAGCTCGTCGGCCAGCCGCCGCCGTGCCTCCGGATTGCGCGAGAGCAGGTACCAGGCCCAGGTCAGCGTCGTACCGGTCGTCTCGTGGCCGCCGATGTAGAGGGTGACAGCCTCGTCCCGGATCTCTTTGTCCGTCAGCCGGTCGCCCTGCTCGTCGCGGGCGGCGAGCAGCCTGCTCAGGAGGTCGTCGCGGTCGGCGCCGTTGCGGTGCCGTTCCTCGGTCACCCGGCTCACTTCGCTGTCGATGACCGCGACGGCCTTCTTGAGCCGCTGCCGTCCCGGCGTCGGGATCCACGGCGGCAGAAAGAGCGTGAGACCCCGGAACTCCGCGCCGATGGCCGCCTGCGCGATGTCCATGGCCGGCCCGATCGTGCTCTCGCGGCCCGCCGTGTCCGTGCCGAAGAGGGTCCGTACGGCGATGCGCTGCGTCAGGCCCAGCATGTCCCGCCGTACGTCGATGTGGCCGCCCGGCTGCCAGGTGTCGGCCAGCGAGGACGCGCAGTCGACCATGGTCTCCGCATAGGCCCGCACCTGCCGGGGCCGGACCACCGGCTGGACCAGCGCGCGCTTACGGCGCCACGCGGCGCCCTCGGAGGTGACGACACCCTCGCCGAGCACCAGCTTGAACGCCCAGCCGAGTTCGGGGTGGCGGTAGTCCGTCTCGACCCCGGTGAGCAGTTCCCCGATGTGCTCGGGCTGCGACAGGAACAGCGCGCGCTGCGGGCCGAGCCGCCAGGAGACGACGTCGCCGTGGCCGCGCAGCCTGGCGAAGAAGCCGAGCGGGTCGCGCGAGAAGGCCGGCAGATTGCCGATCAGCGGCAGCTGCCTGGGGCCGGGCACCGGCGTGGCGGACAGGCGCGGCGCGGGCGTGTCCTGGCCGGTCGGGGAAGACGTACCGGTACTCATCTGAAGTCCTAGGCGCTGGGGGAAGGCGTACTGGTGTCCGTACGGTTGCCAGCCAAGCCGCCACGCGCGGCGGGCGCCAGACCACATTCGGCCCGTGATCGCGTGATCACGGGCCGGAACACGGGTGAGGGCGGTCGCTCCGCCCGCCGCCGGACGGCGACGAGAAGAACGACCGCCCTCGGACGGTCCCGCCGGACTCAGCTCACGGGCGCCGGCGACGACGGCTTGTCGCCGTCCGCCACCGCCTGCTTGGCCTCCTCGGCGAGCCGTTCCATACCGCTGGTCGTCTTCAGCGGCTTCTCCTTGATGAACAGCACGACCACCAGAGAGAGCAGCGCGAACGGGGCGGCCACCAGGAACAGGTCCGCCGTCGCCAGACCGTACGCGTGCTCGACCATCTCCCGCATCGGCGCCGGGAGCTTCGTCACGTCCGGCACGGAATCGCTCGATCCGCCGGACGCCGTCCCCTCCGTGCCCAGGCTCTTGGCCAGTTCGGATGCCACCCGGTTGGCGAGAATCGCCCCCAGGACGCTGGTGCCGATCGTGCCGCCCATGCTGCGGAAGAACGACAGTACGGAGGTGGCGGCGCCCAACTCCGCGGCGGGGACGTCGTTCTGGGCCGCGAGGACCAGATTCTGCATCAGCAGACCGACGCCGATTCCGAGCACGGCCATGTAAAGGCTGAGCAGCCCGAAGCCGGTGTTGGCGTCGATGGTCGACAGCATGGCCAGACCGGCGGTCATGGTGATGCCGCCCGCGATCAGATACACCTTCCACTTACCGGTGGCGCTGATGATCTGGCCCGCGACCGTGGACGACACGAGCAGACCCAGGATCATCGGCAGACCCATCAGCCCCGCCACGGTGGGCGACTTGCCGAGGGCGATCTGGAAGTACTGCGACAGGAAGACGGTGCCGCCGAACATCGCGACACCGACGAGCAGGCTCGCGATCGTGGTCAGCGTGACGGTGCGGTTGCGGAAGATGGTGAGCGGGATGACCGGTTCGGGCACCCGGGCCTCCACATAGACCGCGGCGACGAGCAGCAGCACACCACCGCCGGTCAGCGCGGCCGTCTGCCAGGACGCCCAGTCGAACTGGTTGCCCGCCAGAGAGGTCCAGATGAGGATCGCCGAGACACCGGCGACGATCAGGAACGCGCCCAGGTAGTCGATCTTCACGTCCCTGCGGACGGTGGGCAGGTGCAGCGTGCGCTGGAGCAGCGCGATCGCCAGCAGCGCGAACGGCACACCGATGAAGAAGCACCAGCGCCAGCCGAGCCACGAGGTGTCGACCATGACGCCACCGACCAGCGGTCCGGCGACGGTGCCGACGGCGAACACCGCGCCGAACATGCCGGCGTACTTGCCCAGCCGGCGCGGCGGGATCACGGCCGCCATCACGACCTGTGCGAGCGCGGTCAGACCGCCGGCGCCGATGCCCTGCATCACCCGGCTGAAGATGAGCAGTTCGACGCCCTGCGAGAAACCGGCCAGCAGCGAGCCGACGACGAACATGCCGAGCGAGAGCTGGAGCAGCAGCTTCTTGTTGTAGAGGTCGGAGAGCTTGCCCCACAGAGGCACCGTCGCGGTCATCGCGAGCAGTTCGGACGTGACGACCCAGGTGTACGCGGACTGGCTGGCGCCCAGGTCGGCGATGATGCGCGGCAGCGCGTTGGCCACCACGGTGCCCGCCAGGATGGCGACGAACATGCCGGCCATAAGTCCCGACATGGCCTGGAGGATCTGTCGGTTGGTCATGGAGGTGGGCGCCTGGTCGGGCGCCTCGATTGCGGTCAAGGTGGCCTTCTTACGATTCCGTGGAACGGCCGTCGGACGGACGGTCGTCGGTCTGTGGGGCCGGCTGGGGCAGCCCGGCGGACAGGTGCGTGAAGACGTCCCGGAAGATCCCGGGGAACGCCATCGGCGGGGAGTGGGCGTACCAGTGCTCGATGGCGACGCGTACGGCGGTGCCGGCGACCGCGGCGAGCAGCCTGGGGTAGAGCTCGATGTCGGCGTCGTCGCAGGGCTTGGCTTCGGCGCCCGTTCCGGTACGGGTCCCCGCCTCCGTACCGGCCGTGATGTCCGTACCGGCGCTGGGGCCGAGCCGGCAGGCGATCGTCCGGGCCATGTCGCGCTCCTCGGCCATGTGCAGGCCGAGGCCCCGGGCGAGCAGATGCGGGGACTTCTGCAGGACCTTGGCGCGCAGGCTCCAGAACTCGTGCTGTCGTTCGAGGTCGGCCAGCTCGCCGGCCATGGCCTCACGTACCGCTTCGAGGGGAGACAGCTCGGCGGGGGCGTCCCGGATCGCACGCCGGATGCGTTTCCCGATGTCGGGATCCGCCATGACGAACGCGTCGTCGTGGCTGTCGAAGTAGTTGAAGAACGTCCGCGGGGAGACACCGGCGGCGTTGCTGATGGCCTCGACGGTGACGTTCTCCGCCCCGTGCTCGGCGGCCAGGCGTACGGCTGCCTCGGCCAGCGCCGCGCGCGTGGCCTGTTTCTTGCGCTCCCGGAGACCTGCCCGGGGACCCTTGGTCGTCACACTTTGCATGGTATGCAAATATGCAGGCTCTGCAAAATTATTACCCGCCGAGTCGCGCGGGGAACTCCTCGGAGCCGTATCCGCGCTGTTCAGAAACTGTTTGCGGGCACTTGTTCATGCGGTGTAAGAAGCACAATTCGCGCGCAGGTTACACTTACCCGCAGGAGGCCCCAGCCCCTGACTACCCGCTGCCCCATGAGTGTGGGCAGCAGCACTGGTCCTCGGTGAGGATGTCAGCGGCATTCGCAGCGGCCATACCCAGTTGTCGCGTCGCCGGAGTGGTCCACTTCCGACCCGCACACAGTCATCGGGCTGTGTGCCGCAGTTGCCCACCCGTCCACGACCGGCAGCGACGTCCCCCTGGGCTTGTGTTCCTCACCAGCCACCCTGCCTGCCGAGCCGTCATACACCGGCACACGGTCGTGACACATTCGAAAGGCGTGGCCGCATGTCAGTCAACACCGCCAGTACCGTGGATGATTCCGCGGTACTGGAACCAGGCGCCGATTTCGCGGGTGAGGCCGCGAATCAGGCGTGCAGGGAAACGGGCAGCGATTTCGCGCGCCTCTCCAAGAAGATCATGGCAGCCGGTCTGATGCGACGGCGCCCCTGGTACTACACCCTGCGCCTGGGCATCGTCGCCGCTCTGTTCGCCGGCGGCTGGGTCGCCTTCGCGCTCGTCGGCGACAGCTGGTGGACGCTCGCCGTCGCCGCCTTCCTCGCCGTCGTCTTCGGCCAAGTCGCGCTCGTCGCCCACGATGTGGGCCACCGTCAGGTCTTCCGGCTGCGCAAGGCCAGCGTCCGCGCCGGCAAGATCGCCGGGAATCTGGCCATCGGCATGGGCTACGGCTGGTGGCAGGACAAGCACTCCAGGCACCATGCCAACCCCAACCACGAGGAGTTGGACCCGGATGTGATTCCCGACATCCTCGTATGGACCCAGGGGCAGGCCAAGGATGCCAAGGGGCTTCCCCGCCTCATCGGGCGTTCGCAGGCTTTCCTGTTCTTCCCGCTCCTCACCCTTGAGGGCTTCAACCTGCATGTCGCCGGCGTACGCGCGCTGGCCAACCGCTCTCTGAAGCAGCGGACTTCGGAGGGCGTCCTGCTCTTCACGCACTTCGCGGTCTACCTCGGAGCGCTGTTCGTCGTGCTGCCGCCCGGCAAGGCGATCGCCTTCCTCGCCGTCCACCAGTGCCTCTTCGGTCTCTACCTGGGCTCGATCTTCGCGCCCAACCACAAGGGAATGCCCACCCTGTCCGGCGACGACCGCCCGGACTTCCTCCGGCGCCAGGTGCTCACCTCCCGCAATGTGCGCGGCGGTTGGTTCACCGACATCGCCCTCGGCGGGCTCAACTACCAGATCGAGCACCACCTGTTCCCGAACATGCCGTCCCCGCAGCTGCGCGAGGCGCAGCCGATCGTCCGGCAGCACTGCGAGGAGCTGGGCATCAGCTATCTGGAGACCAGCCTGATCACCTCGTACAGCCAGGCTCTGCGCAGCCTGCACCACGCGGGTGCCCCGATCAGGGCGGGGGTTACGCCGTCGGGTCCGAACCCGTCCTGAGATGAACGACGTTGGACTGCTCGCCGTAGACGAAGGCGCGTACGCGGTACGACGCCCGCTTCTCCTCGGGCAGGGTGATCAGTCCGAACGAATTGATGTCCGGATCCAGTAGTGGGGGAGGCCGGGAGGCGCATGAGCGGGGCGGAGGGGCCAGAAGG